>JAAZBL010000114.1 GCA_012513825.1 Limnobacter sp.
CGACCCCTCGCAGGGCGAGGATTCGCCGTGGATGCGGATGTTCCGCAACGCGCGCGTCTGGGTCGGCTGAATCCTGCGGGCCGAGCGGCCCGAGAACGAAAAAGATGCTTACCACCTCCAACATCACAATGCAGTTCGGGGCCAAGCCCCTGTTCGAGAACATCAGCGTTCGCTTCGGCGAAGGCAACCGCTACGGGCTGATCGGCGCCAACGGCTCCGGCAAGTCGACGCTGATGCAGATCCTCGGCGGCGACCTCGAACCCAGTGCCGGCCAGGTCGTGCTCGACCCCGGCGTGCGGCTCGGCAAGCTGCGCCAGGACCAGTTCGCCTACGAGGACAAGCGGGTGCTCGACGTCGTCATGATGGGCCACGTCGAGATGTGGGAAGCGATGAGCGAGCGCGACGCGATCTACGCGAACCCGGAGGCCAGCGAAGACGACTACATGCGCGCGGCCGAGCTCGAGGCGAAGTTCGCCGAGTACGACGGCTATACGGCCGAGGCGCGCGCAGGCGAACTGCTGCTCGGGCTGGGGATCCCGGTCGAGCAGCACCAGGGGCCGATGAGCGCGATCGCTCCCGGCTGGAAGCTGCGCGTGCTGCTGGCGCAGGCGCTGTTCTCGGACCCCGACGTGCTGCTGCTCGACGAACCGACGAACAACCTCGACATCGACACGATCCGCTGGCTCGAGAACGTGCTCAACGATCGCGACTCCACGATGATCGTGATCTCGCACGACCGGCACTTCCTGAACGCGATCTGCACGCACATGGCCGACCTCGACTATGGCGAGCTGCGCATCTACCCGGGCAACTACGACGACTACATGCTGGCCTCCGCGCAAGCGCGGCAGCGCCAGGCCGCCGCGAACGCGCGCGCGAAGGAACGCATCGCCGATCTGCAGGAGTTCGTCCAGCGCTTCGCCGCGAACAAGGCGAAGGCGCGACAGGCCACGTCGCGCCAGAAGCTGATCGCCAAGATCAAGTCGGAGACGGTCGAGGTCAAGCCCTCGTCGCGCCAGAACCCGTACATCCGGTTCGAGCAGGCGAAGAAGCTGCACCGGCTCGCCGTCGAAGCCGAGGATCTCGTGCATCGCTACGAAGCCGACGGCCCGACGGTGCTCGACAGGTTCTCGGTCACGATCGAGGCCGGCGAGAAGGTCGCGATCGTCGGTGCCAACGGTGCCGGCAAGACGACACTGCTGCGTGCGCTGCTGGCCAACCATCCGGGCGGGCTCGCCACGGTCTCGGGCAGCGTCAGGTGGGCCGAGAACGCCGACGTCGGCTACATGGCCCAGGACGTCTACCCCGATCTCGATTCCGACGACACGCTGACCGAATGGATCAGCCGCTACACGAAGCCGGGCGACGACGAGCAGACGATCCGGGGCGTGCTCGGTCGGCTGCTGTTCTCGGGCGACGAGGTCGGCAAGCCGGTACGCGTGCTGTCGGGCGGCGAGAAGCACCGGATGAGCTTCGGTCGCCTGATGCTGGGTCGGCACAACGTAATGATGCTCGACGAGCCGACCAACCACCTCGACATGGAGTCGATCGAGTCGCTGCAGCTCGCGCTCGAGAAGTTCGAAGGCACGCTGTTCGTCGTTTCGCACGACCGCCAGTTCATCGACGCACTGGCCACGCGCGTGTTCGTCGTGCACGGCAACGGAAAGATCACCGACTGGCGGGGCGGCTACGAGGAGTACCTGGACAGCATCGGGGTGAGCTGAGACGCCGATGGGGCGACGCCCGGGCGTCGTCGCCCGGGCTGTCAGGCCGTCTTCCCGCCGAAGAGCTGTGCCTCGGGAGGAGCGTCGGCGTCGGCCTGGCGACCCATCTGGCTCGCCGCGTAGCTGAAGATCCGGCCGCGTCCCATGTTGCCGAGCGGTCGGTGGTCGGGGACGAAGTTGCCGGGAGTGAAGCGCAGCTTGCGACAGACCTGAGCATCGATCTCACGGTCGAGCACCAGTTCGGCGACCGGAATCGACGGACTGTCGTTTTCCTTCCATTCGATCAGCGCATCCTCGATCGGCGTCGTCTCCGGGTCCTTCTCGAGCTGGATCGAGAAGACGAACCGGATCGGCGCCTGCGCCAGCCGGGCGCGCAGTTCCTGGCGCAGGTAGTCGCGATCGAGCCTGGAGACCTGCGCTTCGGCCGGCTCGCCGTCGGACGAGTCCGCCGGGCGCAGGTTGAACTTCATCGCCTGCGTCGGGCCCAGCAGATAGGGATGGCCGCTCCAGTAGCGTTCGGTGGCCAGGCTCGGGATCAGGATCCTCGACGTCGCCCTGGCGAGCAGCTGCGCGATCCGCGGGTGAGCGAGCAGAAAGCCGGCCAGACGCACCGGCTCCAGGTTCGCCTCCATGAATTCGACGAACTGCTGCTGGTCGTTCCCGAACGGGTTCGTCGAGTTCGTCATCAGGAAGTCCTGGGTGCGCCGCGCGTCGTCCGTCGCGCCTGCGGCGGCGCCGACGGCGAAGATCTTCAGTGCGACGCCGCGCACGTCGGGCTTCAGGTCGTGCTGGTCGAAGCCGACGCCGCTGGAGAATCTCGCGAGCACGTTGTAGCTTGGCTTGCCGCCCGGTCCGAAGATCCCGTGACGGGTCGCCGACGGGCGGTCGTCGAGGAGATGCAGCGTGCCGGCGAGGCAGGCGTGCGCCTTGGCATGGAAGACGCGTTGCGGCATGCCGGGCGAGTGCATCCCGGCGAGCGTCTGCTGTACGGCGCGCACGCGCCTGGCGTGGTCTTCGAACTCGGCGATTTCCTTTTCACGGCTCCCGTGCTTGAAGCGCTCGTGCACGTACAGCGCGTCGATCGGATTCGTGACGGACATGGCCGGGTCACCTCGGAAGCTCGAGGTAGAGCTGGCGAAGAAACGCATGCAGCGGCTCGCGCATCAGGTCGCTGTGGCTCCGGATCAGGCTCGCGTCGGTGACCACGTTCCATACCGGCGCGCGTGGATTGCCCTGTTCGTGCCTGATGCTCGCACCGCCACAGAACTGCCAGTCCCACCCGTAGGGCGGAACGCCGCCGTGCTCGGTCAGGTAAGCGCGCCAGCGTCGGGTGTGCTCGTGCTCGAGCTGTGCGTTCGCCCGCAGCCTGGCACGCCGGTCGGCCTCGTTCTCGGGGGTCGGCACGTAGCCTTCGCCATCGGCCATCTCCTGCGGCGAGTCCTGCCATCCCGCGCAGGCGCCCGGCTGCGCAGGCAGGCGGGTGAGCCGGTGCGTTCGGTAGCCTTCGATGAAACCGGGTGTCCGCTCGGCCGCCGCTTCCTGCTCGTCCGACACGAAGGGCCTCTGGAACAGCGTATTGACGAAGCGCCCCGCAGGGAACGCGATCCGGGTCGCGCGATCCGCCGTCGACGTGATCAACAGCAGCAGCGGCGGTTCGTGGCGCGCCAGCTCCAGGTGCTTCGGAAGCGTCTGCGCCAGGTAGTGCACCGGCTGGTAGCGGGTGGCTTCGAACGCCGGGTTGACGAGGATGACGATGTCCGCCGTGTGCCGCAGGCGCTCCCGGCGCCAGGCGGTACGCGCCTGCTCGGCCTCGGGTGCGAGTCCGGTATCGACCGGGCTCGACAGGAGTTCGAGGATCGATGGCGACAGCGCCGAGAACGCGATCCAGCCACCGAAGCTGTGTCCGATCACGACGGTGCGCAGTCGCGGATCGACGCCGTCGTCGGTGTTGAAGCGTTCGCGAAGCGAGCGGATCCGGGCGAACAGCTCGCGCGATGCGCCGGCAGAGACATGAAGTGCCGCGTTCTTTCGACTCCAGAAGCTCAGGTTGACCAGAGGATTGTCCGGTGACAGCGAGCCCGCGCCGCGCCAGCCCACGTAGATTCCGACGATGCTGCGTTCGACTGCGCGACCGCCTGCGTCGGGATCGGTGTCGACGCGAGCCTGCAGCGAGTCGAGCTCGGCGGCGTCGGCCAGCATCTGCCTGAAGCGCGTCACGTCTCTGTCGTCGAACGCCGCCGAATGTTTCCAACCGTGCACGAAGACCAGCAGCAGCACGCGCTCGCCGGCGTCCAGCCGACGGCGGACATCGTCGATGGCGCGGCCCAGTTGTTCGTGCGCCTTGCGCATTTCGGGGACGTCGGGGTACAGCCATCCCTGGTCGTCGAACTCGACGAAATGCAGCGTATAGGCAGGCCTTTGCGAAACCTCGGGCGTTCGCGCGTGACAGCGATCGTCGGCGATCGCGGCGACGACGCCGCACTCGATGTCGTCGCCGGCGGAGTCGACCGGGTACTTGTGCGGCTTCGTCGCCGAACACGCGCCAAGCATCAGGAGCAGGACACAGACGCACCCGTGCGCGAGCTTGCGCCTCCCCGACACGCGCGTGTCCATCGCGGAACTCCCGGAGCCGTCGTGTCGATCTCTGTAGTCCTGCGCGGCCCGGAGCGTCAAGCCGCGCTGCAGCGTTCGACCGGAGGTTCAGAGCCACCCGGCGCGACGGAATCGCCGGTACAGCAGCGCGCAGGCCACCCCGATGACGGCGAGCGCCGTCGGATAGCCCCATCGCCACTCGAGCTCCGGCATGTGCGCGAAGTTCATCCCCCAGACGCCGACCAGCGTCGTAGCGACCGCAAAGATTGCCGCCCAGGCGGCAAGGCGCTTCGTCGTCTCGGCTTCGTCGAGCATGACCATCGAAAGATGGACCTGGGTCGCCGTGCTGATCGTCTCGCGCAGACTGTCGAGGCTGGCGTTCACGCGCGCGAGGTGATCGCAGACGTCGCGGAAGTACTCGCGGCTGCCTGCGCAGACCGGCGGTGCACGGACGTGGACGAGCTTGTTCGCGGCCTCGAGGAGCGGTGCGACCGCATGCTTGACCGTCGCGATCCGGCGCTTCAGTTCGTACAGTCGCTGCAGCGTCGCCTTCTGGGTTGCCCCCGGCTCGAAGATCCTCGCTTCGATCGCTTCGAGCTCGTCTTCGAGTTGATCGAGAATCGGGAAATAGCGGTCGACGACCTCGTCCATCAACGCGTACAGGACGAAACCCGCGCCGTCGCGCAGCAGGTGCGGCTCGCCTTCGGCGCGCTCGCGGACCTGCGCGAAGCCCTGCCGGC
>JAAZBL010000115.1 GCA_012513825.1 Limnobacter sp.
GGTTCAGCACGCGGCCCTTGTCCGGGATCGGCTCGGCCAGGATCACGTCGAAGGCCGACAGCCGGTCGGTGGTCACGATCAGCAGCCGGTCGTCTCCGACCGCATAGTTGTCGCGGACCTTGCCGCGCGACAGCAGCGGCAGTGAACGCAGCGAGGACTCGTAGACGACTGCCGCCATCGGTACGGCTCCGGCAAAAACCGCTATTTTGCCCGACTCAGCCAGCCCAGCCCGGCGCTGGTGCCGGCGCGCGGCAGGTATTCGCAGCCGATCCAGCCGTCGTAGCCCAGTTCATCGAGCAGCGCGAACAGGAACGGATAGTTGATCTCCCCGACGTCGGGCTCGTGGCGGCCGGGCAGCCCGGCGATCTGCACGTGGCCGACGCGCGGCAGGTAGCGGCGGATCTTCGTGGCCAGGTCGCCCTCGACGACCTGGCAGTGATAGAGGTCCATCTGGACCTTCAGGTTCGGCTCGCCGACCTCGTCGAGCACCGCGTGCCCCTGCGCCTGTGTATTGACCAGGTAGCCCGGCACGTCGCGCGGGTTGATCGGCTCGATCAGCGCCGTGATGCCGTGGCCCTCGAGTCGGCGCGCGGCACGGCGCAGGTTCGCCACGTAGCTCGCATGCTGGCGCGCGCGATTCGACTCGTCGGCGAGCAGACCCGCCATCAGATGCACGCGCGGGCAGTCGAGCGCCTGCGCGTACTCGATTGCCCGATCCAGGCCGGCATCGAACTCGGCTTCGCGTCCGGGCAGGCTCGCGATGCCGCGCTCGCCGGCCGCGGCGTTGCCGGCCGGCGCGTTGATCAGCACCTGCTTCAGGCCCGCGCCGCGCAGCGCGGCGGCGACTTCGGCGGCCGGCTGCTCGTACGGAAACTGGCATTCGACGGCCTCGAAGCCGTCTTGCGCCGCGGCCTCGAAGCGCTGCAGGAACGGGAATTCGGTATACATCGTCGACAGGTTGGCAGCGAAGCGTGGCATGGCGTCTCCCGAAAATGTCGAGCATAGCCCCGCCGGGCTCGAACGCGCTCATCGACCACTACCGACCGCCTTCCGATCGGACTTCACCGCTTCGTTCCGGCGTTCGCGGCGAGTTCCGCAAGATACCGGCGCAATGCGGTCGCCCACGCCTGGCGGCGCAACGACTGTGCGACCGCGTCGCGCACTTCCGCCCACGACGGCGGCGCGGCAGGCTCGCGGCTCCGAACGTCGACGATGTGCAGCCCGAAACGGCTGCGTACGAGCCGCGGCAGCAGGCCGGTCTCGGGGCGGCCGAACACCTCGCGCGCGAACTCGGGCGCGCAATCGGCCATCCGGATCCAGCCGAGATCGCCTCCGTGCGCGCCGCTCGGGCAGTTCGAGCTCTCGCGTGCGGCGCGCGCGAAGCCAGCTTCGCGGTCCGCCGCACAGCGCAGCTCGATCAGCATCCGCTCGGCGCGGGCGCTCAGCGCGCGGACGTCGACGCCCGGCGTGACCGCGAAGAGGATGTGGCACGCATGCACGCGCTCGCCGCGCTCGAAGCGCGCGGCATGCGCGGCGTAGTGGCGCCGGCACGCCTCCTCGTCGGGCTCGGCCGGGTGCAGTTCGTGCTCGAGCAGCGCCTCGATCGCGTCGGCCGCGGCCTCGCTGAGGACACCGTCGGGGCCGACGCGGTCGTCGGCGCCGAGCAGGCCGGCGCGCTGTGCCTGGCGATGCAGCAGTTCGAAGCAGACGCGCTGGTGCGATTCCGGTTCATCGATCGTGGCCATGCCGCCGCCTCTCGTCATGTCCGGCCTCCCGGACTGCGCATTGACGACGCCGTAGCCAGACCCGCCGCCGCGCTGCGCGGCCCGTCCGGTTCCTCGACCGAAGCCGGCATGCGCGGCGCTGCGCCCGGCGCGGCGCGCTCCGGAACACGGTGCGACGCAGGCACGTTCAGCCGCCGGCTGCGCACGAGCTGGTACGGCCTCACCAGATATGCGAGCGACGCGAAGCCGCTCCAGACATGCACCAGGCGCGTGAACGGAAAGACGAGGAATACCGTCATGCCGAGCACCATGTGCAGCTTGAACACCCAGCTTACGCCGGCGATCGCCTCGACGGCACCGGGACGGAAGGTGACGACGCGCTGCGCCCAGTCGGCGAGGACGAGCATCACGCTGCCGTCGAGGTGCTGGCCGGAAAGCGGAATCGTCGCGAGCCCCAGCACGAGCTGCACCCACAGCAACAGCAACAGGAAGACGTCGCTCGTCCTCGACACCACGCGGATGCGCGCATCGAAGAGCCGGCGGTGCAGCAGCATCGACAGCCCGATGACGCCCAGCACGCCGGCGACGCCGCCGCTCGCCATCGCCAGCACCTGCTTCGCGCCGGCGTCGAGGAAAGGCCCGTAGACGAAATGCGGCGTCAGCATGCCGAAGAAATGCCCGAAAAACAGGAACAGCACGCCCGCATGGAACAGGTTGCTGCCCCAGCGCAGCGAGCCCGTGCGCAGCAGCTGCGACGAATCGCTCTTCCAGGTGTACTGGTCGCGGTCGAAGCGGATCCAGCTGCCGACGAGGAACACCGCCAGGCAGACGTACGGATAGACGCCGAAGAAGAAGAGATCGACTCCGCTCATCGCGGCACTCCTTCGAAGGCGGTACTGAACGTCGCACTGTCGCGGGCTCCGCCGCCCCGGACCGCGCTCCCCTGGGCGGCGCTGCCATGCACGGCACTACCGGTCGCGTCGCTGCCGCGGCCGGCACCGCGCACGAAATGCACCGGCTGCACATCGCGCGCGGCCGACTGGCCGTGCGTCGAGCAGCCGCCGAACGCCGGGGGTTCGGCCCACGCCTCGTCGAGCGCTTCCTCCGGCGGCAGGGCAACATGCCGCACGCGCTCGCCGGCGAGCTCGAGCACCGCGGCGATCACCGCCGCGTAGCGGCTGCGCCGGTCGACGAGCGCCGTATGCAGCGCATTGAGCAGCGCCGCCAGCTCGCCGAGGAAGGCGCGCGCGTGCTTCGGCGGTTGCGTGGAGGCGAACTCGAGCACCGCCGGCAGCCAGTCGGGAAGCTGTCCCGGCTGCAGGCGCAGGCCGGCGCGCTCGTAGGTATCGAGCAGGTCGATCATCGCCTGCCCACGATCGCGCGAGTCGGCGTACACGTGCTCGAAGAGCAGCAGCGAGCTTGCGCGCCCGCGGTCGAAGCAGTCGACGTAGTCGGCCTCGACGTCGAAAGGATCGCGTGCGCGCAGATGCGCGATCAACGCGCCGAGCGCTTCGCGCACGGCCGGGCTGCAGGCCGTGTCGGCCTCGAAGTGCGCGGCAAGCGCCGGCAGCATCGAACGCAGCCGCGCGTCGGGATAGGTGAGCAGCTGCGCGAGCGCACGCAGCGTGCGTGCCCGCGCAGCGGCTTTCATGGCGGAAGCCCTCGTCATATCGTCGCCTTCACCGGAATCGTGCGGCGCTTGCCCGCGCCGAACAGGCTCGTCTCGCTCGTGCCTTCCGAGCAGCCGTTGCCGAACGAAAAGCCGCAGCCGCCGCGCAGATCGAAGGTGCTCTCGGCATACTCGCGGTGCGACGTCGGAATCACGAAGCGGTCCTCGTAGTTCGCGATCGCCATCACGCGGTACATCTGCTGCACCTCGGCCACCGTGAGACCTGCCTGCGCGAGCACCTCGCGGTTCTCGCGTCCTTCGACGTGCAGGTCGCGCTGGAATGCGCGCATCGCGAGCATCCGCTCGAGCGCGCGCACCACCGGCGCGGTATCTCCCGCCGTGAGCAGGTTCGCCAGGTACTGCACCGGGATGCGCAGTTGCGCGACATCGGGAATCTGCCCGTTCGCGCCGACGTGCCCGGCATGCGCGGCCGCTGAGATCGGCGACAGCGGCGGCACGTACCAGACCATCGGCAGCGTGCGGTACTCCGGGTGCAGCGGCAGCGCCACTTTCCAGTCGACCGCCATCCGGTAGACCGGACTCGCGCGCGCCGCCTCGAGCCAGGCGTCGGGGACGCCGTCGGCGCGCGCCTGCGCGATCACCGCCGGATCGTCCGGATCGAGGAACAGGCCGAGCTGCGCTTCGTACAGGTCGCGGTCGTTCTCCACTCCGGCCGCCTGCTCGATGCGATCGGCGTCGTAGAGCAGCACGCCGAGATAGCGGATGCGCCCGACGCAGGTCTCCGAGCAGACGGTCGGCTGTCCGGCCTCGATGCGCGGGTAGCAGAAGATGCACTTCTCCGCCTTGCCGCTCTTCCAGTTGTAGTA
>JAAZBL010000116.1 GCA_012513825.1 Limnobacter sp.
CTCGAGCGCCTGAAGTCGCTGATGTCCGGCGGTCCCGTCGAGCCGAAGGACCGGCGGTTCTCCAGCGAAGCCTGGCGCGACGGCCCGTTCGGCTGGACCGCGAACCTGTACCTGCTGAACGCCGAGTTCATGCAGAAGCTGGCCGATTCGGTCGACGGCGACAAGCTGGCGCGCGAACGGATCAGCTTCGCCACGCAGCAGTGGATCGACGCGATGTCGCCGGCCAACTACCTGGCCACGAACCCGGAGGCGCAGCGGCGCCTCGTCGAGACGCGCGGCGAAAGCCTGATGCACGGCGTGCGGCACATGCTCGACGACATGCAGCGCGGACGTATCGCGCATACCGACGAATCGGTGTTCGAGGTCGGCGTCAACATGGCGACCACGCCCGGCCATGTCGTCTACCAGAACCAGCTGTTCCAGCTGATCCAGTACACGCCGACCACTGCGCAGGTCGGGCGCAGGCCGCTGCTGATGGTGCCGCCGTGCATCAACAAGTACTACATCCTCGACCTGCAGCCGAGCAACTCGCTGGTCGCGTGGGCGGTCGGCCAGGGCCATACGGTCTTCCTGGTGTCCTGGAAGAACGCGAAGGCGCCTGAAGGCCACCTCGGATGGGACGACTATCTGGAGAGCGGCGCCATCGAGGCGATCCGCGTCGTGCGCGAAATCGCCGACGTCGACCGGATCAACACGCTCGGCTTCTGCGTCGGCGGCACGATCCTGGCCAGCGCGGCGGCCGTGCTCGCTGCCCGCGGCGAGAAATGGATCGAGTCGATGACGCTGCTCACGACGATGCTCGATTTCTCGCATCCGGGAACGCTGGGCCTGTTCATCGACGAGCCGTTCTGCCAGTTCCGCGAACGCACGATCGGCAACGGCGGGATCCTGCCCGGGCGCGAGCTGGCCACGACCTTCAACTACCTGCGCCCGAACGACCTGATCTGGAACTACGTCGTCAGCAAATACCTGAAGGGCGAATCGCCTCCGCCGTTCGACCTGCTGTACTGGAACGCCGACAGCACGAACCTGCCGGGGCCGATGTTCTGCTGGTACATCCGGCACATGTACCTGCAGAACGAGCTGCGCATCCCGAACCGGCTGGAAAGCTGCGGCGTGAAGCTCGACCTCGGCTCGATCGGTGTGCCCACCTACATCTTCGCTTCGCGCGAAGACCACATCGTCCCGTGGATCGGCGCCTACCTGTCGACCGGGCTGCTCAAGGGCGAGAACCGCTTCGTTCTCGGCGCAAGCGGCCACATTGCGGGCGTCATCAACCCGCCCGCCCCGAACAAGCGCAGCCACTGGACCAACGAAGACCTGCCCGCCGACCCCGAAGACTGGTTCGAAGGCGCCACCGAGCACAAGGGAAGCTGGTGGCCCGACTGGGGACGCTGGCTCAGCCAGTTCAGCGGCGGGCTGCGATCGGCGCCGGCCGAGCCGGGCAACGATCGGTACCAGCCGATCGAGCCGGCACCCGGCAGCTATGTGAAGGAGAAGGCCGAGTGAGCGGTGCAGCGGCCAGAACGGGGGCAAGGCGTCGCTGCGCCCCAAGCGCCTATCGGGCATTGATCAGCGAAAGGGGAAGCAGATGAGCAAGAAAATCGCGTACGTGACCGGCGGGATGGGCGGGATCGGCACGGCGATCTGCCGCAATTTCCATGGCCTCGGCTATACCGTCGTGGCCGGCTGCGGCCCCACCCGCGACTACGAGAAGTGGCTGGGCGAACAGAAGGCCGCCGGCTACGAATTCCACGCTTCGGTCGGCAACGTCTCCGACTGGGATTCCACGAAAGCCGCGTTCGAGAAGGTCCGCGCCGAGATCGGCGAGATCGACATCCTGGTCAACAATGCCGGCATCACGCGCGACGGCGTGTTCCGCAAGATGTCGCTCGAAGACTGGCGCGCCGTAATCGACACGAACCTGAACTCGCTGTTCACGGTGACCAAGCAGGTCATCGACGGGATGCTCGATCGCGGCTGGGGACGGATCGTCAACATCTCGTCGGTCAACGGGCAGAAGGGACAGTTCGGCCAGACGAACTACTCGTGTGCGAAGGCGGGCATGCACGGCTTCACGATGGCCCTGGCCCAGGAAGTCGCGAGCAAGGGCGTGACCGTCAACACGGTGGCTCCGGGCTACATCGCGACCGACATGGTCATGGCCGTGCGCGAAGACGTGCGCGAGAAGATCATCCAGACGATTCCGGTGCGCCGGCTCGGCCGCCCCGAAGAAATCGCATCGATCTGCGGCTGGCTGAGCTCCGACGACGCGGGTTTCACGACCGGCGCGATCTTCGCGGTCAACGGCGGCCTGCACATGGAGTGACGATGGCGACTGCTACGCGCCTGATCAAGAAGTACCCGAATCGCCGGCTCTATGACACGCAGACCAGCGCCTATATCACTCTCGCCGACGTCAAGCAGTTGGTCCTGGCGAACGAGGACTTCAAGGTCATCGACGCGAAGAGCAGCGAAGACCTGACCCGCAGCATCCTGCTGCAGATCATTCTCGAGGAGGAGGCCGGTGGCACACCGATCTTCTCCTCGGCGATGCTCGCGCAGATCATCCGTTTCTACGGCCATGCGATGCAGGGGATGATGGGCTCGTATCTCGAGAAGACGATGCAGGCCTTCGTCGAGATCCAGAACAAGATGCAGGAGCAGTCGAAGAGCTTCTACGACGCCAAAGGCATGCCGAACCCCGAGTTGTGGGCGCAGTTCATGTCGATGCAGGCGCCGATGGTCCAGGCGATGATGGGCAACTACATCGAGCAGAGCAAGAACCTGTTCGTGCAGATGCAGGAACAGATGCAGGCGCAGACGCGCAGCATGTTCCAGAACTTCACGTTCCCCGGAGCGCCCGGCGCCCCGGGCGGGCAGAGCGGCTCCGGCGGCTCGGCTCCCGCGGGCGGACACGGCGGCGGGCGGAGCGGCGGCTCGGGCAGTTCCGGTGGTTCCGGCAACGACCCGCAACGCTGAGTCCTGCACACTGCGCGTCCGGCGCTTTCGAATGGCCGCCTGCGGGAAATTCCGCCCGCAGGCGGCTTTTTTCGCATCGGGGTGCCTCGTTGTGCGCACGTCGCCGGCGCTGAGCGCTGCCTCCAATCGGCCGGCATTGCAGGGTGCGGTCAAGGGCGCCGCGCTCACAGGGAGGCGCAGGCGAAAGCGCGTGCTCTCTGCCGAACCGTACCAAGCTACCCGGAGCGGCAGGCGGTGGTGCCGACGGCAATGTCTGCGGCGCCGAGCAGCGCAGCCTTGGGCTGGAAGCGCGCGCAGCGCGCGCCGTACTTCATTCTCGCGGCGCCTTGTTCGAGCGGAGCGCCGGCACGGCGCGAAGCGAGTTGCGCCGCGCCAGCCCAAGGCGAGCAGCGCAGGGCAGTCGGCCCGACGGGCCGACCGCCGCGGTCATTGCCGTCGGCACCACCGCCTGCCGCTCCCCGCTCGGCCTTGGCAAGAAGTCAGTACGACTTCGGCAACCCGAGCACCTTCTCGGCAATGAAGCACAGGATCAACTGCGGACTGACCGGCGCCAGCCGCGGGATCCACGCCTCGCGCAGGTAGCGCTCGACGTGGTACTCCTTCGCGTAACCCATGCCGCCGTGCGTGAGGATCGCGTTCTCGCAGGCGCCGAAGCAGGCTTCGGCGGCCAGGTACTTTCCGGCATTGGCTTCGGCGCCGCAGGGCTTGCCGGCGTCGTATAGCGTAGCGGCCTTCATCACCATCAGGTTCGCCGCTTCGAGTTCCATCCACGAGCGTGCGAGCGGGTGCTGGATCGCCTGGTTCCGGCCGATCGGCCGGTCGAACACCACACGCTCGCCGGCATAGGCGGTGGCGCGGGCGAGCGCCGCCCGGCCGAGGCCGATCGCCTCGGCGGCGATCAGGATGCGCTCCGGGTTCAGGCCGTGCAGGATGTACGAGAAGCCCTTGCCTTCGTCGCCGATCCGGTCGGCTGCCGGGATCCGCAGCCCGTCGATGAAGACCTGGTTCGAATCGACCGGCTTGCGTCCCATCTTGTCGATCTCGCGGACCTCGACGTAGCGGCGGTCGAGGTCGGTGTAGAAGAGCGACAGGCCCTCGGTGCCTCGTGCTTCTTCGATCGGCGTCGTGCGCGCGAGCAGCAGCATCTTGTTTGCGACCTGCGCGGTCGAGATCCAGATCTTCTGGCCGCTGACCACGTAGTGGCCGCCGTCGGCGCCGGGTTCGTAACGCGCGCGCGTGCTCAGTTTCAGCGTGTTCAGGCCGGCGTCGGGTTCGGTGACGGCGAAGCAGGCGCGGTCCTTGCCGGCGATCAGCGGCGGCAGCCATCGGCGCTTCTGCTCGTCGGTGCCGAACACGACGACCGGATGCAGCCCGAAGATGTTCATGTGCACGGCCGAGGCGCCCGACAGGCCGGCGCCGGACTGCGAGATCGTCTGCATCATCAACGCCGCCTCGGTGATGCCGAGGCCGGCGCCACCGTAGTCTTCGGGCATCGCGATGCCGAGCCAGCCCGACTCGGCCAGCGCGCGGTGCAGTTCGTCCGGGAAACCGCCTTCGCGGTCCTTGCGCAACCAGTATTCGGCGTCGAAGGGCTCGCACAGGCGTGCGATCGCTTCGCGGATCTGCTCCTGTTCGTGGCTCAGCGAGAAGTCCATTATTCGGGCTCCGGGCATTGCTGCAGTGGTTCGGCTTGAATGCGCTCGTATTCTGGCGCGCCGCTCCCGAACGAGGAAACGGCGGCTGAGCCCGGCTGCGCGCAGCGTTCGCCGGCGACCCGTTCCCTTGCCGCCCTGCGCATGATGTCCGACGGCAACCGAGCGCCTCGGCCTTGCTTGGTAGCATGTCGGGTTCAGCAGCGTAGTCAGAGTGCCTCATGGTCGTCGTCGACAAGCCCATCCGCCGCCCCTTGCGCAAGGCTTCCCGAAAATCCGTTCCGAAGATCGGTTTCGTCTCGCTCGGCTGTCCGAAGGCGATGGTCGATTCGGAGCGGATCCTGACGCAGCTTCGCGCCGAGGGCTACGAGATCGTCGGCGACTACGCGGGCTCGGACCTGGTCGTCGTGAACACCTGCGGCTTCATCGACGAGGCGGTGCAGGAATCGCTCGATGCGATCGGCGAGGCGCTCGCCGAGAACGGCAGGGTGATCGTGACCGGTTGCCTCGGCGCGCGCACCGGCGATGGCGGCGGCAACCTGGTCTCGCAGGTGCACCCTAAGGTGCTTGCGGTGACCGGCCCGCACGCGGCCGACGAGGTGATGTCGCACGTGCACGCGCAGTTGCCGAAGCCGCACGATCCGTTCACCGACCTCGTGCCCGGCACCGGCGTGCGGCTCACGCCGAAGCACTACGCGTACCTGAAGATCTCCGAAGGCTGCAACCATCGCTGCAGCTTCTGCATCATTCCGTCGATGCGCGGCGACCTTGTCAGCCGGCCGATCGGCGAGGTCGTGCGCGAGGCCGAGGCGCTGGTCAGGGGCGGCGTCAAGGAGCTGCTGGTGATCTCGCAGGACACCAGCGCCTATGGCGTGGACCTGAAGTACCGCACCGGCTTCGTCGACGGACGGCCGTTGCGCACGCGGATGACCGAGCTGGTACGCGAGCTGTCGAAGCTCGGCGTCTGGGTGCGGCTGCACTACGTCTACCCGTATCCGCACGTCGACGAACTGCTGCCGCTGATGGCCGAGGGCAGGGTGCTGCCTTACCTCGACGTGCCGTTCCAGCACTCGCATCCGCGCATCCTGAAGCTGATGAAACGCCCCGCCTCGGGCGAGCGCAACATCGAGCGGATCCGCGCCTGGCGCGAGGTCTGCCCGGACATCACGATCCGCAGCACCTTCATCGCCGGCTTTCCCGGCGAAACCGAAGCCGAGTTCGAGCACCTGCTCGACTTCCTGCGCGAGGCCGAACTCGATCGGGTCGGCTGCTTCGCCTATTCGCCGGTCGAAGGGGCAACGGCGAACGAGCTGCCGGGGGCGCTGCCCGACGAAGTCCGCCACGAACGGCAGGCGCGCTTCATGCAAGTGCAGCAGCAGATCAGCGAGCGGCGCCTGCGGCGGTGGGTCGGCCGCGAGACCGAAGTGCTCGTCGATGCGATCGAGCACGATCGGCAGGCCGGGCTATGGCGCGCGGTCGCGCGCTCGCAGGGCGATGCGCCGGAGATCGACGGCCTGGTCTACGTGGCGCTCGACGGCGAGCGGCAGGCGGCGACGATGGCCCCGGGAACGCTGATGCGCGTGCGGATCGAAGAAGCCGACGAGCACGACCTGTTCGCGACACCGCTTTCCGCCGGCGAATGAGCTAATACGCGCCGCGACCTTGCTTGCTTCCTGCCGGGACAGCTTCGAGAATGTCCGGTTCACCCTTTCCGCCCATCGTTCGAGCTGCCCATGAAACCCGAGACCCTTGCGATTCACGCCGGCTATTCCCCCGAGGCGACGACGAAGTCGGTTGCGGTGCCGATCTACCAGACCACTTCGTATGCGTTCGATTCGGCGCAGCACGGCGCCGACCTGTTCGACCTGAAGGTCGCGGGCAACATTTACACGCGGATCATGAACCCGACGACCGACGTGCTCGAGAAGCGCGTCGCAGCGCTCGAAGGCGGCGTCGCCGGCCTCGCGCTGGCCTCGGGCATGAGCGCGATCACCGCCGCGATCCAGACGATCGCCGAGGCCGGCGACAACATCGTCTCGGCCACGAAGCTCTACGGCGGCACCTACAACCTGTTCGCGCACACGCTGCCGCAGTTCGGCATCGAAACGCGCTTCGCCGACGGTGCCGATCCGGCCTCGTTCGACACGCTGATCGACGAGCGCACGAAGGCGGTGTTCATCGAGAGCGTGGGCAACCCGTCGGGCGCCGTCGCCGACATCGAGGGCTTCGCGAAGGTCGCGCACGCGCACGGCGTGCCGCTGATCGTCGACAACACCGTGCCTTCGCCGTTCCTGCTGCGTCCGATCGACTACGGCGCCGACATCGTCGTGCACGCGCTGACCAAGTACATCGGCGGACATGGCAACTCGATCGGCGGCATCATCGTCGACTCGGGCAAGTTCCCGTGGGCGCAGCACAAGACCCGCTTCCGCCGTCTGAACGAACCCGACGCCTCGTATCACGGCGTCGTCTACACCGAGGCGCTCGGCGAGGCCGCCTACATCGGCCGCGCCCGCGTCGTGCCGCTGCGCAACACCGGCGCGGCGCTGTCGCCATTCAACGCCTTCCTGATCCTGCAGGGGCTCGAGACACTGCCGCTGCGGATGGAGCGCATCTCCGAGAACACGCTGAAGATCGCGCGTCACCTCGAAGCGCACAAATCGGTCGAGTGGGTGCGCTACGCCGGACTCGAAAGTTCCGCCGATCACGCGCTCGCGAAGAAGTACCTGCCGCGCGGCGCTTCGGGGATCCTGTCCTTCGGCATGAAGGGCGGCCGCGAAGCCGGCGAGAAGTTCCTCGACGCGCTGCAGTTGATCCTGCGCCTCGTCAATATCGGCGACGTGCGCTCGCTGGCCACGCACCCGGCCAGCACCACGCACCGGCAACTGTCGCCGGCCGAGCTCGAGTCGGCCGGCGTGTCGCCGGAACTGGTGCGGCTGTCGATCGGCATCGAGCACATCGACGACCTGATCGCCGATATCGACCAGGCGATCGCGGCCGCGGGCTGAGCGGGATCCCGGGCGCGGCACGGCGCCGCGGGCGGTCTACGGGTCGGCCCGGCGCGGCGCGCTGCGCCGCCGGCTTGCGCGAAATGCGGCGATAGTCCTCATGCTCGATGCCCGCGACTCGTCGCAGCCGACGGATTCGCATGGCACGCCGGATGTCGACACGACGTTGCCCGGCGAGGCGACCTACACCTGCCCGATGCATCCGGAGATCCGCCGGAATGCACCGGGCAACTGCCCGATCTGCGGGATGGCGCTCGAGCCGCTGCTGCCCGGGCTCGACGACGAGGAGAACCCGGAGCTCGTCGACTTCAGGCGCCGCTTCTGGTGGACGCTGCCGCTTACCCTCGTCGTGACCGCGCTCGCGATGTTCGGCCACCGCTTCGGCTGGATGTCGCCCGCGACGCAGTCGTGGGTCGAGCTGGGGCTGTCGATTCCCGTCGTGCTGTGGGCCGGCTGGCCGTTCTTCGAGCGTTGCCTGCAGTCGATCCGCAATGCGAGCCCCAACATGTGGACGCTGATCGGCCTGGGCGTCGGCGCGGGCTTCGTCTACAGCGTCGCGGCGACGGTCGCGCCGCAGTGGTTTCCCGAGTCGTTCTTCGCGCACGGCCGCGTCGGCGTCTACTCTTCGAGGCAGCCGTCGTCATCGTGTCGCTGACGCTGCTCGGACAGATGCTCGAGCTGAAGGCACGCGGACGGACGTCGGCGGCGCTGAAGTCGCTGCTCGGCCTCGCGCCGAAGACGGCGCGTCGGCTGAACGACGACGGCACCGAAACGGACATCCCGCTCGCGCACGTGCACATCGCGATC
>JAAZBL010000117.1 GCA_012513825.1 Limnobacter sp.
AATCCCGGCGTCATCGACTCAAGGCGGCGTGACACGGTACCGGTGCGCGAGCATCAACGCGATCCCGCACGACGCGATCCGCGCTTCGCGCGAATCGGCGCGGCTCGTCAGCACGACCGGCACCTTCGCCCCCATGACGATGCCGGCGCTCGACGCATCGCCCATGTGCTCGAGCTGCTTGGCCAGCATGTTGCCGCTCTCCAGGTCGGGCACGACCAGCACGTCGGCCTGCCCGGCCACCGGCGATTCGATGCCCTTGATCCGCGCGGCCGCCGCCGACACGGCATTGTCGAAGGCCAGCGGGCCGTCGAGCACGCCACCGGCGATCTGGCCGCGGTCGGCCATCTTGCACAGCGCCGCCGCATCGAGCGTGGCCGGCATTTCCGGATTCACCGTCTCGACGGCGGCCAGGATCGCGACGCGCGGCCGCTCGACGCCGATCACCTGCGCCAGCGTGATCGCATTGCGCACGATGTCGGCCTTCTGCTGCAGGTTCGGCGCGATGTTGACCGCGGCGTCGGTGATGATGAAGGGGCGCGGATAGGCCGGCGTCTGCATGACGAAGCAGTGGCTGACCCGGCGTTTCGTGCGCAACCCGCCCGTCGACGAGATCACCGCGGCCATCAGCTCGTCGCTGTGCAGGCTGCCTTTCATAAGCATCTCGACCTCGCCGTCGCGAGCCAGCGCAACGGCGACGTCGGCCGCAGCGTGGCTGTGCGGCACGTCGACGATGCGCAGGCCGGCGATGTCGAGACCGGCTTCGCGCGCGACGCTCTCGAGCTTCTCTCGCGGCGCGACCAGCACCGGTTCGATCAGCCCGGCGTCGCGGGCATCGAGCGCGCCGGCCAGGCTCAATGCATCGCAGGGATGGACGACGGCGACCTTGACCGAACCCAGCGGCCTGACGTGTTCGAGCAGGCGCTGCAGGCCGCCGCTGCCGACGCTCAGCCGCACCTCGGGCAGCGTCGCGCGCCGGTACTCGATGCGCGAGGTCGGTGCGACGACCTCGGCCTCGCCTTCGATGACCATCTCGCCGCGCTGGTTCGTCCCCTTGCAGGCGAGCCGCAGCCGGCAGCTCTCGGCATCGCGCGCGGCAACCGTGACGTCGATCGTCAGCGTGTCGCCCACGCGCACCGGCGCCTGGAACTTCAGGCTCTGGCCGAGGTAGCGCGCGCCGGGGCCGGGCAGGCGCGTTCCGATCAGAGCGGCGATCAGGGCGCCGGCCCACATGCCGTGCGCGATGACGCCGCAGCCCTCGACGTCGGCGGCGCGCTCGTCGACCGCGCCCACGTTCTGCACGCTGTCGTCGCCGGACAGCACGGCATAGAGCTGGATGTCCTCGGACGTCAGCGTGCGTTCGAGACGCTCGGTGTCGCCGACGGCGATCTCGTCGAAGGTCCGGTTGCGCAGGATGCCGAGCCGATCGGCGGCGTCCGCTCCTGCCTGTCGTTCTTGCATGTTTCGTCCTCTCGTGCGATGGATCCGGCGATCGCCGGGTCGCGCTGGAAGTCTTCAGGCCAGCTGCGCGATCGTCCTGCGAAAGCGCCGCTGCGCGATCGCGAAGAACACGCAGCCGATTACGAAGATCGCCGCGAACTGCGGCCAGACCACGTCGAATCCGGCACCACGGTACAGGATCGCCTGGCTGGCCGACACGAAGTGCGTCGTCGGCGCGGCCAGCATCAGGTTCTGCAGGATTCCCGGCATGCTCTCGCGCGGCGTCGAGCCGCCCGAAAGCATTTGCAGCGGCATCAGCGTGAGCATCAGCAACAGCCCGAACTGCGGCATCGTGCGTGCGACCGTCGCCATGAAGATGCCCATCGAGGTCGTCGAGAACAGGTGCAGCAGCACGATGCCGAGGAAAAGCAGCTTCGAGCCCTCGATCGGAACGCGCAGCGCCCCCTCGATGACGAACAGCATCGACAGCGCCGTGGCGACCAGCACGACCAGCGCCATCGACCAGACCTTGGCCAGCATGATCTCGGTCGGCGTGACCGGCATGACGAGCAGGTGCTCGATCGTGCCGTGCTCGCGTTCGCGGATCAGCGCCGCCCCGGTCAGGATGATCGACAGCATCGTGACCGTGTTGATGATCTGCATCACGCCGACGAACCAGGTCTCGTCGAGGGTCGGGTTGAAGCGCATCCGCAGCGCCAGGTCGACCGGGGGCGGCGTGGCGTCGCGGTGGCCCTGAAGGAACTCGTTGACCTCGCCCGACACGATCTGCTGGACGACACCGGCGCCGATGAAGGCCTGGCTCATCCGTGTCGCATCGACGTTCAGTTGCAGTGCGGGTCGCCGGCCGGCCAGCACGTCGCGCTGGAAGTTCGGCGGAATGTCGAGCACGAGCGTGTAGAGCCCGGCGTCCATCCCGGGATCGACTTCGGACAGCGAGATCATCACCGGCTCGACGAAGTGCGGCGGGTAGAAGGCCGACACGATCCGGCCCGACAGCGGCGATCCGTCTTCGTCGACGATCGCGATCGGCACCCGGTTCAGCGTCTGCGGCGCCGAGGTCGCCGCCGTGTAGATCGACACCGAGAACGCATAGACGATGAAGGCCAGCAACATCGGATCGCGGAACAGCCCCCACAGTTCCTTGACGCCGAGCCGGTAGACGTTCGACAACTTGCGCATTGCGAGCCGCCCTAACGATCCTGCTTGCGCAGCAGCGCGATCGACGCGCCGAGAATCACCGGCAGCGACAGCAGCAGCGGCCAGAAGGCCGCGTGCAGGTCGCCGAAACCCAGCGCCTTGTTGAACACGCCGCGGCTGATCGTCAGCATGTGCGTGACCGGGTAGACGCGGCCGAACGCGGCGCCGAAACCTTCGAGCGACGAGACCGGATCGATGAGCCCCGAGAACTGCACGGCCGGGATCATCGTCAGCAGGGCCGTAACGAAGACGGCGGCGATCTGCGTGCGCGTGAACGTCGACGCGAGCAGCCCGAAGCCGGTCGCGAAGAACGAGAACAGCAGCGCGGCAAGCGTGAGTGCGCCGACGCTGCCGGTCAGCGGCACGTCGAAGACGGTGACCGCCATCAGCGTCATCAGCACGAAGTTCAGCATCGCCAGCGCCACGTACGGCAATTGCTTGCCGAGCAGGAACTCGGAGCGCGTCACCGGCGTCACGTACAGGTTGACGATCGAGCCGATCTCCTTTTCGCGCACGACCGACAGCGCGCTCAACATCGCCGGGATCAGCAACAGCAGCAGCGGCATCACGGCCGGCACCATCGCCGGCAGGCTGCGCACGTCGGGGTTGTAGCGAAATCGCGTCTCGATGTCGATCGCCGCCGCCGGCGTACGTCCGCTCGCTTGCCTTGCCTGTTCGAGCAGCCAGGACTGGTGCATGCCCTGGACGTAGCCGCGCACCGTCTCGGCCCGCTGCGGCATCGAGCCGTCGACCCAGGCACCGATCTCGACCGGCGTGCCGCGCTGCAGGTTGCGCGCGAAGCCCGGCGGAATCTCGATCGCCAGCGAGATCTCGCCCTGGCGCATCCTGCGATCGAGCTGCGCGTAGTCCTCGATCGGCGGGCGTTCGACGAAGTAGCGCGACCCGGCCAGCTCCAGCGCGTAGTTCCGGCTCAGCACGGTCTGGTCGCGATCGAGCACGGCGAAGCTCAGGTCCTCCACGTCCATCGTGATGCCGTAGCCCATGACGACCATCAGCAGCAGGCTGCCGATCAGCGCCAGCGTGCCGCGCACCGGGTCGCGGCGCAGTTCGAGCGTCTCGCGCATCGTGTAGCTGAGCATGCGGCGCAGGCTGAAGCGCTGCCCGCCCGCGGCGGCGCCGCGGCCGGCACGATCGCCGTCGGGCGGCGATGCGGCCACGGTGGCTTCTTCGTCGACCGCCGTGCCTGCCGTCCCGCCGGCATCGCGCTCGGCTCCGGCTTCGACGAGCCAGGCGACGAACGCGTCGTCGAGCGTCTCGACGCCGCGTTGCCGGATCAGCGCGGCCGGCGCGTCGCTGACCAGCACCTTGCCGGCGTGCATCAGCGAGATCCGGTCGCAGCGCTCGGCCTCGTTCATGAAGTGCGTCGATACGAAGATCGTGACCCGATCGCGGCGCGACAGGTCGACGAGCAGCTGCCAGAAGCTGTCGCGAGCCACCGGATCGACGCCGGACGTCGGTTCGTCGAGGATCAGCATGTCGGGCTCGTGGACGACGGCGACCGCGAGCGACAGCCGCTGCCGCATGCCCATCGGCAGGCTCGCGGGCAGGCTGTCGCGCACCTCGCCGAGGCCGAAGCGCTCGATCGTCTGCTCGACGCGCCCGGGAATCCGGTCGGCAGGCACGTGGAACAGCCGCGCGTGCAGCACCAGGTTCTGCATGACGCTGAGCTCCCCGTACAGCGAGAACGACTGCGACATGTAGCCGACGCGCTTGCGGGTTTCGAGGTCGCGCGGGTCGACCTCCCGGCCGAACAGCCAGGCACGGCCGGCGCTCGGGGTCAGCAGCCCGGTCAGCATCTTCATCGTCGTCGTCTTGCCGCAGCCGTTCGAGCCGAGGAAGCCGAAGATCTCGCCGCGACGGATCCGGAAGCTGACGCGGTCGACCGCGGTGAAGTCGCCGAAGCGCATCGTCAGCTCCTGGGCCTCGATCGCGACCTCGCCGCCGTCGGCGCCCGCTTGCGCCGCCTGCAGCGGCGGGATCACGACCTCGCGATGTCCGTGCCGCTTGTGCTCGGGCAGCAGCGCGATGAACGCCGATTCGAGCGATCGCGTGCCGGTGCGCGCGTGCAACTGTGCCGGCGTACCGGTCGCAAGGATCCGCCCCTCGTCCATCGCGACCAGCCAGTCGAAGCGGCTGGCCTCGTCCATGTACGCGGTCGCGACGATCACGCTCATCCTGGCGTCGCGGCCGCGGATCCGGTCGATCAGGTCCCAGAACTGCCGGCGCGCGAGCGGGTCGACGCCGGTCGTCGGTTCGTCGAGGATCAGCAGGCGTGGATCGTGGATCAGGGCGCAGCACAGCCCGAGCTTCTGCTTCATCCCGCCCGACAGCTTGCCGGCGGGCCGGTCCAGGAACGGATGCAGGCCGGTCGCGCGGGTCAGCTCGTCGATGCGGCGGCGGCGCTCGCCGGCGTCGTGCCCGAACAGGCGCGCGAAGAACTGCAGGTTCTCCTCGATCGACAGCGTCGGGTACAGGTTGCGTCCCAGCCCCTGCGGCATGTACGCGATGTCCGGGCAGACCCGCCGGCGATGCGCGGCGCTGCCGATGTCGCCGCCGAGCACCTCGATGCGACCCTGCTTCACCGCGCGCGCGCCGGCGATCAGCGACAGCAGGCTCGACTTGCCGACGCCGTCGGGCCCGATCAGCCCGACCATGCGGCCGGCCGGGATCGCCAGGTCGATCGCGTCGAGCGCCAGCTTCCTGCCGTAGCGCAGGCTGACGCCGGATACGTCGGCGACCACCGCCGCGCCGCCTGGCGGCGGCGCTCCGCCGGCCCCCACGACAGCCGGCGCCAAGCTCATTCGGGAACCCGGACCGCCAGATGCTCGGGCCACTGCGCCTGTTCGTCGAGCTTGAGCCAGGCGACGCCGGGCAGGCCCGTCTTGACCTGCTCCAGATGCTTCTCGAGCAGTTCGCGGTCGATGCGCGCCCGCACGCGGAACATCAGCTTCTGACGTTCGCTGGCGGTTTCGACGGTCTTCGGCGTGAACTGCGCGACGCTCGCGACGAACGAAACGCGGGCCGGAATCACGTACTGCGGGGCGGCGTCGAGCACGATGCGCGCCTCGCTGCCGAGCGCGACACGGCCGGCGTCGGTCTCCGGCACGAAGAAGGTCATGTAGACGTCGCTCAGGTCGACGAGGTTCAGCGCGGCGCCGCCGGCACCGAGCACTTCGCCTTCCTGCGCGATCAGGTACTGGACGCGGCCGTCGCGCGGCGAACGCAGCACGCTGTCGGCGATGTCGGCCTCGATGCGCGCGACGGTCGCGGCAGCGGCGGCGGCAGCGGCCTCGGCGCCGACCGCCTGCGCCTTCGCCGCGCCGATGCCGGCCTCGGCGGCCAGCACTTGCGCCTGGGCGGCGGCCAGTGCGGCGCGGGCGCTGCCGACGCGGGCGCGATCGTCGTCGAGCTGCTGGAACGACGAGGCGCCCTGTTTCGCCAGCGTCTCCGACCGCGCGAGCCGGCGCTGGGCGGCGTCGAGCTCGGTTTCGCGCTGGACGACGACGGCCTTCGCTGCCGCCAGGTCGCTTTCGCGCACGGCCACCTGCGCTTTGGCCGTACCGACCGCGGTGACGGCCTGCCGATGCAGCGCGCGCGCCTCGTCGCGCTGCGCCTCGAGCACGTCGATCTGCATCTGCACCAGCGGCTGGCCGGCCTTCACGAAATCGCCTTCGCGAACCAGGATCCGTTCGACCCGGCCGGCCAGCTTCGTCGACGCGTTGATCTCGGTCGCCTCGATCCGGCCGTTGCCGCTGACGAAACCGGCCATCGGGTCGGGCGCCTGCGCGTTGCGCCAGAGCCCGAAGCCGGCGCCGGCAAGGATCGCAGCGCCGACGATCCCGATGACGATCTTCTTCGAATTCGATTGCATTCCGGACTTCCCCGCCGCCGTTGACATCGCGGCCCAGCGGTGGGTATTGTAGCTTTGCCTACCGACCAGTCGGTTGTTAAAGAGCAAATCGCCGGACTTCCGGCACCGGCAGTTCCGATACTTCGATGCAGCGTTCAACCTTGTCGTTCCGGCCTCCCGTGTCCCGAACGGCAGCACCCGACAAGCATGCCGGGTCCGCGGCCGGCAGTGGCGATCCGGCGCCCACGCGGGATCCGTCGGCGACCGGCCAGCCGCGGCGACGCCTCGCGCCAGCAGCGCGGGTCGAGCTGATCCTCGACGCTGCGCTCCGGCAATTCGCGTCGCGCGGTTTCGAGGCGGCCCGAATGGACGACATCGCGGCCGGAGCCGGACTGTCCAAGGGCGGCCTCTATGCACACTTTCCGGGCAAGGAGCAGATCTTCCAGGCCCTGCTCGATCGATCGCTGCCCGACATCGTCGTCGACGAGCAGGCGATGGCCGCCTGCACTTCGATCCGCGAGCTGGTCGAGACGCTCGTCGATCCGTTCTACGAAGCGATGAAGGACCCGACGGCGCTGGTCACGCTGCGCCTGCTCGTGGCGGAAAGCGCACGCGCGAGCGCGCTGGTGTCGCGCTGGCGCGCCCGGCTTCATGGCGACCATTTCGGCGCATTCCGCCGCGCGCTCGAACCGTGGATCGCGCGAGGTGCGATTCGCGAGAGCGTAGTGCTCGAGGAGAGCTGGCTGGTCTTCACCCCGGCGCTGCAACCGGTGGCCGTGCTGCTGTTCTTCGGAGCGAGCCCGGGCGCGGAAGAACTGCAGCGCGTGCGCGGCGCGCATGTCCGGATGCTGTGCGAACTGCTCGAAGCGCCGGCCGCGCCGACCTCCGTGCTCTCCATCGCGACCCGCCGCGCGGACGACCACCGATGAACGAAATCGCCACCACCAGCATCGCGCTGGTCTTCGCCGGCCTGATCACGCTGATCGTCGGCTACACGAAGCGGGACAAGCGTTACGGGCCCTTCTTGATCTGGGCCGGGGTCGTCTGCATGCTTTCCGTGATCGTCTACTACATCCTGCGCAGCCTGCAATAGAGCCGACGGTCCGATCGAGCGAACTAATACGACAGGCCGACCCGACAGGCTGACGCCGAATCCACGTCCGATCCCTAGACTTCCCGTCAGGCGACAGGGCCGAAACGGGGAAGCAAGGTGCAGACCGGCAATGCGGCGATCATCGGGGAAGGCGCTCGGCTGCAGGCGCGCGATCGCTGTCTCGCAACGGCTTCGACGCTGGCCGTCGTGCTCTGCAGTGCAGCCATCGCCGCCGGCAAGGTGCCGGCCGCGGCGCTTGCCTGCTGGATCGCGATGTCGATCGGCGCGCTGCTGCTGCGCCTGCACGCGAGCCGCCCGTTCGCAGCCGCGAATGCCTCGAGCGCGCCGGTGGACCGGCTGCAATGGTTCGGCGCCGCCGCGAGCGGGCTCGCCGCCGGTGCCGCCGGCACGCTGTTCCTGCCGCTCGTCGACGCGCCGGCCCAGGTCGCGCTGAGCCTGCTCGCCTGCGCGGGGCTCTGCGCGGACATCGTCGATCCGGGCCAGCGTGGCCGGCCGTTCCTGCTGCAGGCGGCCGGCAGCATCGGCCAGTTCGCGCTGGCCTGGTGGCGGCTCGACGTTCCCGGCAGCGCGCTGGTCCCGGCCGCGCTGCTCGGCTTCTGGGGACTTGCCGGCCTTGCCGCCTCCGGCGTCGAGCGGCTCGGCCGGCAGATCCGCGGCGTAGCGGCCGAGAATCGGCGGCTCGTCGAGTCGCTGGCGATCGAACACGCGCGCGCACGGGCGGCCGACCGCGCCCGGAGCGCGTTCGTCGCCGCGACCGGCCACGAACTGCGCCAACCCGCCGCTGCGCTGGCGCTGATGGCCGGTCTGCTGCGCCAGCGGAACGCCGATCCGGCCCTGGCGCCGACGGTGCGCGGGCTGGAACGTGCGGCCCAGGCGATGAACGGGCTTCTCGAGCAATGGCTCGAGCTGTCGCGACTGGAGGCCCGCCCCGTAGCGCTGGAGATCGCGCCGGTGAACGTCGACGCGCTGCTCGACGACGTCGTCCGCGAGATCGCGCCGGCGGCGACCGAGCGCGGACTGGCCGTGCGCGTCGAGCACTGCGGATACGAGCTCGACTGCGACCGGCAGCTGACGACGCAGATGCTGCGCCATCTTGCCGACGACGCGTTGCGGCATGCGGGGCCGGGCGGCGTCACGCTGGAGGCGCTGCTCGGCGAACGCCTGGTGCTTTGCGTCGCCGACACTGGCTCGGGCATCGTACCCGGGCGCCAGGCCCGGCGCGTTTCCGAACAACGACAGCCCGGCGACGAAACGTGCAAGCGCAGCAGCGAGCGCAGCAGCGTGCGCAGCAGCGAGCGCAGCAA
>JAAZBL010000118.1 GCA_012513825.1 Limnobacter sp.
CCGCGGATCACGCGGCCCGAGAAGCGCCCGCAGAGATCCGGGGCCTGCACGTCGACCGCGAGCCGGTCGTCGATCGTCGGCGGCACCGGCGCGTGCGCCTGCGCGAGCCCGGCCAGCGGCAGCCCGGCCAGCGCGGCGAGCTCGCGCGCGACCCCGTAGACGCTCATGCAGTGCGCGAGGTTCGGCGTGAGCTTCAGCGTGAAGATCGTCTCGTCGAGCGCCAGGTGCACCCGGATGTCGGCGCCCAGCGGCGCATCGGCACCCAGCGCGAGCAAGCCGCTGTGGTCTTCGGACAGCCCGAGCTCGCGCGCCGAGCACAGCATCCCGGCGCTTTCGACGCCGCGCATCCTGACCGGGCGGATCTCGAAGTCGCCGGGCAGCCGGGCGCCGGGGAGCGCGCAGGGCACGCGCATTCCGGCCACGACGTTCGGCGCACCGCAGACGATCGTGCGCAGCGCGCCGTCGCCGGCGTCGACCTGGCAGACCGACAGCTTGTCGGCGTTCGGATGGCGTTCGACCGAGCGGACCTCGGCGACGACGACGCCGGTGAACGGCGGTGCGGCGGGCTCGGCTTCCTCGACCTCGAGGCCGGCCATCGTCAGCCGGTCGGCGATCTCCTCGGACGTCCAGCCCGGCGAAACGAAGCTGCGCAGCCAGCTTTCGGGAATACGCATCGGATCAGCCCTCGCGACGGTTGAACTGCTGCAGGAAGCGCAGGTCGTTTTCGTAGAACAGGCGCAGGTCCCCGACGCCGTAGCGCAGCATCGCCAGCCGCTCGACGCCCGAACCGAATGCGAAGCCGATGTAGCGCTCCGGATCCAGCCCGTAGTTGCGCACGACGTTCGGATGCACCTGTCCGGAGCCGCTGACCTCGAGCCAGCGCCCGGCCAGCGGACCGTCCGCGAAGCGCATGTCGATCTCGGCCGACGGCTCGGTGAACGGGAAATACGACGGCCGGAAGCGCACGTCGAGGTCGTCGCGCTCGAAGAAACGCCGCAGGAAATCGCTGTAGACGCTCTTCAGGTCGGTGAAGCTGACGTCCTCGTCGATCCACAGCCCTTCGAACTGATGGAACATCGGCGAGTGCGTGGCGTCGGAGTCGACGCGGTAGGTCTTGCCGGGCGCGATCACGCGGATCGGCGGCTTGTGCGCGCGTGCGTAGCGCACCTGCACCGGACTCGTGTGCGTGCGCAGCACGAGGTTCGTGCCTTGCGCGTCCTTCGCGTCGACGTAGAAGGTGTCGTGCATCGAACGCGCCGGGTGGTTCTCCGGCGTGTTCAGCGCAGTGAAGTTGTAAAAGTCTTCCTCGATCTCCGGGCCGTCGGCCACGTCGAAGCCGATCGAACGGAAGATCGCCTCGATGCGCTCGATCGTCAGCGTGATCGGATGCAGGCCGCCGGCCCCGGTGCCGCGGCCGGGCAGCGTCACGTCGATCGCTTCCTGCGCCAGGCGCGCGTCGAGTTCGGCGCTGGCCAGTGCCTGCTCGCGCGCGGCGATCGCCGCTTCGATCGCCTGCTTGGCGAGGTTCAGCTCGCGCCCGGCTGCGGCCTTCTCGGCCCCGCCGAGCTTGCCCAGCTGCTTCATCTCGGCGGTCAGTGCGCCGTCGCGCCCGATGGCACGCGCCTTGGCATTGGCGAGTTCGGCCGGGCTGGCGGCCGCTTCGATCGCCTCCGACAGGCGCGCGACCAGCTCGGCGATACGGTTGGGCTCGGAAGACATCGTGTTGGCTCCAATGAAAACGGGGCCTGTTCGGCCCCGTTCGGCTTTCGGCGCGCCGGCGCCCGTCGGTCATCGGGCGTTGCGGTTCCAGGCGCTCCGGTATCGACCCGGTCGCTCGCGACCGGACCGCCCGATCCGGGTCTTGCAGCCGCGGTGCGCCAGGCGCCCCGGCGGCTGCGATCGGGCGGCGCAGTTCGCGCTCAGGCGACGCCCAGCGAGGTCTTCGCTTGAGCGACGATGGCCGCGAAGGCCGGCTTGTCGTTGACGGCCAGTTCGGCCAGCACCTTCCGGTCGAGCCCGATTTCGGCCTTGTTCAGCCCGGCGATGAAGCGGCTGTAGCTGATCCCGTGCTCGCGCGCGGCCGCGTTGATGCGGGCGATCCAGAGCGAGCGGAACACGCGCTTCTTGGTGCGGCGGTCGCGGTAGGCGTACTGGCCGGCCTTCATGACCGCCTGGACGGCTACGCGGTAGACACTGCCGCGACGGCCGCGATAACCCTTGGCACGGGCAAGAACCTTCTTGTGGCGCGCGCGCGCCACCACTCCACGTTTTGCTCGGGGCATGGCGCTCTCCTTATGCGTACGGCAGCATGGCTTTCACGGCGACGACGTCGGAGGCATGGACCTCCATCGTGCCGCGAAGCTGGCGCTTGTTCTTCGTGGTCTTCTTGGTCAGGATGTGGCGCTTGAACGCCTGGGCGCGCTTGACGCTGCCCGAGGCGCGCACACGAAAGCGCTTGGCGGCGCCCCGCTTGGTCTTCATCTTCGGCATGGTTGCCTCGACTGCTCTCTTCTAATGCCTCGTCGGGTGTCCGGCGCCCTTCGCCGGAACTTCGTCGGACCCGCTCGGCTTGTTCGGCGCGCTGAGGCGCCGCGTAGTTCGCACGCGACGCTCGCCGCGCGCGAAAATTGCCTTGTTCCCCTGCCCGTTCGTTCTCGTTATTTCTTCTTGCGCGGCGCGACGACCATCACCATCTGGCGTCCTTCGAGCCTGGGCATCTGCTCGACCTGCGCAATGTCCTCGAGATCGTTGCGCACCCGTTCGAGCAGGCGCACGCCGAACTCCTGGTGGGCCATCTCGCGGCCCCGGAAACGCAAGGTCACCTTCGCCTTGTCGCCTTCTTCGAGGAAACGCCTCAGGTTGCGCATCTTGACCTGATAGTCGCCCTCGTCGGTGCCCGGCCGGAACTTGACTTCCTTGACCTGGATGATCTTCTGCTTGGCCCGGGCCTCGTGCTGGCGCTTCTGTTCCTGGTACTTGAACTTGCCGTAATCCATCAGGCGACAGACCGGAGGTCGTGCCTGCGGTGCGATCTCGACGAGGTCGAGATCGGCTTCTTCGGCCATTCTCAGCGCTTCACGCACATGGACGATGCCTATCGGCTCGTTGTCGGCCCCGACGAGCCGGACCTCCAGCGCGTTGATCTCACCGTTGATGCGGTGCGGGCGTTCCGTCGACGTAGCGATGCTGCGTTCTCCTTCTGGTCTGGAAAGAAAGAGCCGTGCGGCTCATCGGGGGTTCGCGACCTTGCCGGCGACGTCGGACGACAGTCGCTCGGCGAAGGCCTCGATGCTGATCGCACCGAGGTCGATCCCGCCACGGGCACGCACGGCCACCTGGCCTGACTGCCGCTCCTTGTCCCCGACGACGAGCAGGTACGGCACCTTCTGCAGGCTGTTTTCGCGGATTTTATAGTTGATCTTTTCGTTCCGCAAATCGGCCTGGACCCTAAACCCTTGTTTTCTCAACGTTTCCGCAACAGAGGCGGCGTAGTCGGCCTGGGCGTCGGTAATGTTCATGACGACCGCCTGCACCGGCGCGAGCCACATCGGCATTGCGCCGGCATGGTTCTCGATCAGCATGCCGATGAAACGCTCGAGCGAGCCGACGATCGCCCGGTGCAGCATCACCGGCACGCGGCGCGAGTTGTCCTCGGCCACGTACTCGGCGCCGAGCCGGCCGGCCATGTTGAAGTCGACCTGGATCGTGCCGCACTGCCATTCGCGGCCGATCGCGTCCTTCAGCGTGTATTCGATCTTCGGGCCGTAGAACGCGCCCTCGCCTTCGCTGATCCCGAACTCGCAGCCCGAGCGCTTCATGCTCTCGATCAGCGCGGCTTCGGCCTTGTCCCATAGCTCGTCGGCGCCGACCCGCAGCTCGGGCCGCGTGGCCACCTTGTACAGGATCTCGTTGAAGCCGAAGTCGCGGTAGACGGCGCGCAGCTGCTCGGTGAAGGCCACGCATTCGTCGAGGATCTGGTCTTCGGTGCAGAAGACGTGGCCGTCGTCCTGCGTGAAGCCGCGCACCCGCATCAACCCGTGCAGCGCACCCGACGGCTCGTTGCGATGGCACTGGCCGAACTCGCCGTAGCGCAGCGGCAGCTCGCGATACGAACGCAGGTCCGACTTGAAGATCTGGATGTGCCCCGGGCAGTTCATCGGCTTGAGCGCGTACGACCGGTTTTCGGACTCGGTCGTGAACATGTTCTCGCGATAGTTCTGCCAGTGACCGGTGCGCTCCCACAGGCTGCGATCGAGGATCTGCGGCCCCTTGACCTCCTGGTAGCCGCAATCCTGGTAGACGCGGCGCATGTACTGCTCGACCTGCTGCCAGATCGTCCAGCCCTTCGGGTGCCAGAAGATCAGCCCGGGCGCCTCTTCCTGCATGTGGAACAGGTCGAGTTCGCGGCCGAGGCGCCGATGGTCGCGCTTCTCGGCCTCCTCGAGCATGTGCAGGTAGGCGTCCTGCTCGTCCTTCTTCGCCCAGGCCGTGCCGTAGATGCGCTGGAGCATCTCGTTGTTCGAGTCGCCGCGCCAGTAGGCGCCGGCAACCTTCGTCAGCTTGCAGACCTTCAGCCGGCCGGTCGACGGCACGTGCGGGCCGCGGCAAAGGTCGACGAAGTCGCCTTCGCGGTAAAGAGAGATCTTCTCGCCTGCCGGGATCGACGCGATGATCTCGGCCTTGTACTTCTCGCCGATCGACTCGAAGAAGCGCACGGCTTCGTCGCGGTCCCACTCCTCGCGCACGACCTTTTCGTCCTTGCGGGCGAGCTCGGCCATCCGCTTCTCGATCGCTTCCAGGTCTTCGGGCGTGAACGGGCGTTTGTACGAGAAGTCGTAGTAGAAGCCGTTGTCGATGACCGGCCCGATCGTCACCTGTGCGTCGGGATACAGGTCCTTGACCGCGTAGGCGAGCAGGTGCGCGGTGGAATGACGGATGATCTCGAGCCCGTCGGGGTCGCGGTCGGTGACGATCGACACTTCGGCATCGCGATCGATCGTGTACGAGGTGTCGACCAGCCGACCGTCGACACGGCCGGCCAGCGCGGCCTTTGCCAGGCCGGCGCCGATCGACGCGGCCACCTCGGCGACGGTGACCGGCGCCTCGAACCCGCGTTTCGAGCCGTCGGGAAGCGTGATCTCGATCATTCGGACGGAACCTGCGACAGTTCGGGCGGCGCAGACAGAAAAGGGGCGGAAAGACCGCCCCCGTGCACCAGCCCGGGGAGAGCTGGTAGGCGCGAAGGGACTCGAACCCCTGACCCCCACCATGTCAAGGTGGTGCTCTAACCAGCTGAGCTACGCGCCTGAAAGAACGAGACTATACATCATTTCAGCGCTGTTCCGTCGACGCCACGCGCGAAAGCAGAACGACCGGCACGAAGCCGACGGCGACGATCAGCAGCGAAGGCAGCGCGGCCGCCGACAGGCGCTCGTCGGACGCGAACTGGAAGGCGACGACGGCCAGCGTGTCGAAGTCGAACGGGCGCAGCACCAGCGTGGCCGGCAACTCCTTCAGGCAGTCGATGAACACCAGCAGCGCCGCCGCCGCGAGCCCACGGCGCATAAGCGGCCAGTGCACTTCGCGCAGCACGCCGAACGGCGTGCGCCCGAGGCTGCGCGCGGTCTGGTCCATCGCCGGGCTGATGCGCAGCAGCGCCGCGTTGATGCTCTGGAACCCGACCGAGAAGAAACGCACCGAATACGCGTAGACGACCGCGAACGCGCTGCCGCCGGCCAGCATCGGAGCGACGCCGAGTGCGCCGGTCAGCGGCGCCAGCAGCCGGTCGACGGTGCCGGACAGGATCAGCAGCCCGACCCCGAGCACGACGCCGGGAACCGCATAGCCGCTGTTGGCCAGGACGACGCTCGCGCGCAGCGCCGGGCTTTCGCGCAGCCGCATCGCATAGGCTGCGAACAGGGCCAGCGGCAGCACCGTCGCACCGCCGGCCGAGGCCAGGATCGCCGTATTGACGATCCAGCCTCCCAGCCGCGGGTCGAACTGCGCCCCGTCGCCGGCCCAGTTGTAGACGAGCAGGATCGCCGGCAGCAGGAAGCCGAGCAGCGGCGGCAGCGCACACCACAGCGTGCTGCGCCAGGCCCGCCATCCGTGCAGGCGGATCCGCGGCGCCGGCCGTGCCGCGCGCACATGGAAGCGCATCCGGCTTCGCGAGCGGCGTTCGATCCACATCAGCGCGCCGACGAAGGCCAGCAGCATCAGCGCCAGGCGCGCCGCGCCGGTGCGATCGCCCATGCTCTGCCAGGCGCGATAGATGCCGGCCGTGAAGCTGTCGACGGCGAAATAGGCGACGGTGCCGAAATCGGCCAGCGTCTCCATCAGGGCCAGCGCGGTGCCGGCGGCGACGGCCGGGCGCGCGACCGGCCAGGTCACGCGCCACCAGGCCGCGGCCCGGCTGTGGCCCAGCGAGCGGGCCGCTTCGCCCAGCGACGGGCTGCGATCGGCGAAGGCCGCCCGCGACAGCAGGTAGACGTACGGATAGAGCGCCAGCCCGAGGAACAGGCCGGCCCCGTTCGGCGAATACAGGTCGGGAAACCAGTATTCGCCGACCTGCAGGCCGGTCAGCCGACGCAGCCCCGTCTGCAGCGGCCCCCAGGCCGACAGGAAGTCGGTGTACGCATAGGCCATCACGAAGGCCGGCGTGGCCAGCGGCAGCACCAGCAGCCAGGCGAGTTGCGTGCGCCCGGGGAAATCGTAGGCGGCGATCAGCCAGCCGGTCGACACGCCCAGCAGCAGCACGATGCCGACGACGACCAGCGCCAGGTGCGCGGTGACCATCGTGTAGCGCGGCAGCACGGTGCCGAACAGGTGCGGCAGCGATCCGATCGGGTCGGCATCCGGTGCGAAGGCCACCCAGAGCAGCGCGACGATCGGCGCCGCCACCGCGAATGCGAGAAGCATGGCGCCGAAGGTCAGCAAGTCGGGTTTGCGTTTGCGCAATGCCGACGATCGCCGGGCTTCTACGATGGTGGACACGGTTCGCTACAATGACGCTGATCGAGAATTATAGTGATTCGCGCCAAGGCATTCGCTCCGTTCGAATCAACCCGCAACCAGCGCGTGAAGCTCGTCGAACACGATTCTGCCCTGCAGGGGCCCGATTCCGCTGCACCGTTGCAGCCGATGCCAGCCGGCGCGTCCGATTCGCAGCCGGCGGACCTGCGTGCCCGGAGCGGCGACTCGGGCGGGCTTGCGCAAGGGGGCGCGCACCGGGCGCACGGCGACGTGCAGGCGGCGCACGACGGACAAGCCGGCCCGGGCGCCGGGCCCGGCGCCGAACTCGTCGTCGACGGCGTCAGCGTCGCGTTCGGCGAAAAGCCGCATCGCGTGCAGGCACTCGACCGGCTGAGCTTCACGCTGCGGCCCGGCGAGATCGGCTGCCTGCTCGGTGCTTCCGGCTGCGGCAAGACCACGGCCTTGCGCGCGATCGCCGGTTTCGTGCGCCCCCAGCAAGGCAGCATCGCGATCGGCGGACGCGAAATCGCGTCGCCCCGACGCTGGGTCGCACCGGAGCGGCGCGGCGTCGGCGTCGTGTTCCAGGACTACGCGCTGTTTCCGCACCTGAACGTCGCGGCCAACGTCGCGTTCGGGCTGCGGCACCTGTCCGCGGGCCAGCGTGCCCGCCAGGTCGAGCGGATGCTCGAACTCGTCGGGCTGCCGGCGGTCGGCACGCGATTCCCGCACGAACTGTCCGGCGGCCAGCAGCAACGCGTCGCGCTGGCGCGCGCGCTCGCGCCGGCCCCGTCGGTGCTGCTGCTCGACGAGCCCTTCTCGAACCTCGACCCCGACCTGCGCGAACGCCTGGCACTCGACCTGCGCGACATCCTGAAGCGGCACGGCACGACCGCGCTGCTGGTCACGCACGACCAGTACGAAGCCTTCGCGCTGGCCGACAGCATCGGCGTGATGAACGCCGGCCACATCGAGCAGTGGGATTCCGCCTACCGGCTCTACCACCAGCCGCAGACCCGGCTGGTTGCCGACTTCGTCGGACTCGGCGCTTTCCTGCCCGGACGGCTCGAACAGCGCAACGGATGCGCGTGCGTGGACATCGAGCTCGGAACGCTTCCGATCCTCACGCGCAGCGACCGGGCGCATGCCGACGCGACCGCGAACGCACGCGGCGACGTCACGGTGCTGCTGCGCCCCGACGACGTCATCCACGACGACAGCAGTCCGCTGCAAGCCGAGGTCGTACGCAAGGCCTTCCGCGGCGCCTCGTTCCTGTACACGCTGCGCCTGCCCAGCGGAGCCCAGCTGCTCGCGCTCGTGCCCAGCCACCACAACCACGCGGTCGGCGAACGGATCGGCATCCGCTTCGGCGCCGATCACGTCGTCACGTTCCGCAGCGACTGACCGAATTCTGCTGCGTCGCGAGCATTTGCAACGACGCAGCGCGCCCGTGTCGCATGGACGGCGGGGGTGCAATTTCACTGACGCAGCGGACTAGCTTCGGCGACTGCTCGCAAGCAGCCAGGCCCTGCCGCGTTCGAAGCGCGACTTCAGGTCCTTCATCGCCATCGAGACCGCGCGCCGGTCGCTGCGGCGCACGAGCAAGGCGACGCTGCGGCGCTGATTGATCCAGGCGACCTTGAGCACGCTGGACCGGTCGTCGGGACCGACCAGCTCGACCCAGGCGCCGCGGCCCAGGCGCGCCCAGGCGACCTCCGGAGCCAGGCGCAGGCGCCGCGGCGGATCCGCCAGGTCGCGGAGATCGAGCGACTCGAGGACTTCCAGCACGCGCCGCTCGGTGTCGGCGGCAGGCGGCCTGGCCGCCGGTGCGCGGTCAGCCGCCGTCGGGTCAGCCGCCGTCGAGTCGGACCGGCCCTTCGCGTCGGGGGCGGAACCGGCCGGGGCGCTCGGACGGCCCGACTTCGGCTCCGCGATCGTGGCCGAAGCCGCCGCATCCGCCGCGGCATGCTCGAGCGGCTGCGTCGCCAGGCCCGGATCGTCCCGCGTCGCTCTGGACGGCCCCGTGCCCTCGCCCGCATCGTCGGCGATATCCGCGTCGCCCGTCCCCGCTTCGCTCCGGACGTCGGTGCCGCGCTCCCGCTCGCGCCGCCTCTCCGCCCGTTTCCGCCGCTGCATCCGGCGCAGGTGGATCAGGAACAGCTCGTCGAAGAACGCGCGGTACTCGTCGTCCTGCGCGCCGATCTCGCGAACGCCCTGCATCATCAGCCGGATCAGCGGCGGGATCCGCTCGGCGAGTTCGCGCCGGTCGCCGTTGCCGACCCCGTCGAGGCTCCAGACGAGATCGTCGACGACTTCCATCGCCACCCGGAACTCGGTGCTGTCCTCGCCGTTGCGCAGCGCCGCGGTGCGCAGGTGACGGAGCCAGACGTCGAGCAGGAACTGACGCACCGAGTCCGGTACCTCGGCCTGGCCGAGCCGCTGCTCGATCAACTTGCGGATTCGCTCGCTCACGACGCGCTCGCGCTCGGCACTCGGGCGGCGCGAATAGTCGCGACGGTTGCGCCGGTTCGGCGCCGCTTCGAGCGAATGCCGTTCGAGCGCGACGTTGCGGATCAACTGTTCGACGTGCTCGGCCGCGCGCGCGTACTCGCGTTCGACCTGGCGGGCGATCACCGTCGACCGCAGCTGCAGTGCGCTGCTGACCGCCTCGACTGCGTGGACGACGGCTTCGATGCGCCGGTGCAGTTCGCTGCCGTGCGCGAGATCTTCGGCAAAGGCGACGGCGATCGCACCGACGTGCTCGATCAGCCGGCGCAGCGAGCGCGGCTCGTCGCCCAGGTAGGCCGGATCGAGCAAGGCAAGCGCAATGGCCGGCTGCTGCAGGCGCCAGACCAGCGGTTTCGCCGCTTCGGGCATCCGGCGCTCGTCGATCACGTAGTCGAACATCGCCGCGACCACGTCGAGAACCGCCAGTTGCGCCGCCGACGCGTTCTTGTCGGCCAGCCCGGCGCGGGCGCGGGTGAAGAACGCTCGCCGGGCCTCGCGCGAGTACGGGGCGGCGCCCGCCGCATGGGCGAGCGCGACGGCATCGCGTTCGAGCTCGGCGACCGGACGCAGCGCGATCAGCTCTTCGCCAGACGGCCGTTCGCGGACGCCGGCCAGCGGCGAGCTCGCCAGCGTCGCGGCATCCACGTCGAGCGCCGCCCTGACGCGCCCTGCAGTCGCGTCGGTCTCCGCCGGGACGTCGGCCAGGAAGGCCGACGCGACCGGAGGCTCGGCCGGCAGCACGGCCGGCGGCACGGCCGGCTGCTCGACCGGGAAGGCCTCTTCCACCGGTGCAGCAGAGGCACCGGCCGCCTCGAGCATCGCGTCGACCGATGCGAGCGCCCCCGCCAGCGGCGCTGCGAGGTGCCGCAGCACGGCGGCGCGCAAGCTGGCGCGGATCCTGGCGACATCGGCGATGCCGGCCATCGCGGCCACGGCAGCACCGGCCAGCGTGCGAGCGCCGAGCGGATTGAAGTCGTCGTCCTGCCAACGGCCGGCGACGAGCCGCCGGACGCGAGCGGCATAGCTTTCGTAGCGCGAACCTACGCGTTCGCGTATCGCGCGCGCCAGCGCGGCTTCGGCGATCTGCGCCTCGTGATCGTCCTCGTCGAGCAGTTCGGGCGGGCGCTCGACCTCCGGGCCCGACCGGCCGAGCTCGAGGCTTCGAAGAGCGCGCTGCGAAAGTGCATCGGAGACCCTGCCAGCCCGCCCGATCGCCTCGCGCCGCAGTTGCGAGGCGGCCTGCCCGAGCACCCGCCTGTCGTCTTGCACGGCGACGTCCGCTGCGGCACGCTCGAGATCGCCGGCGATGGCCGACAAGGCCTCGCGCACTGCGCGGGTTGCAGCCGCGCCGAGTGCCACGCGGGCGCGTGCGAACAGGATCGGGTTCGGAAGACCTCCGCGGCGGGACGAATCGGTATCGGTCATCTGGGGTATGACGCCCCTCTCGGGAATGGCGGAGGCGGCGGACACGCGTTCCGGGACATGCGCGATGCTAGTCGCAGGTCGTCCGACAAGGCGTGAACAAATCGACAGGGAATCGAAAGCGTCGTCGCCCCGGCGCCCGGCAGCCCGATCGCGACGCGGCAGGCACGACAGTGTCGCCCGACCTGACGCGCCGGGTCGTCGCGGCCTACCAAGCGGGCAAGCGGTCGGAGGCTGGATCGCCGACGCATCGACACGTTGACGGGCTTCCATCGCCTGTCGGAACTCGCGGCGCTCGCCGACGACCCGCGGCATGCGCCCGAGATGATTCGACATGTCGCCGATTGGGCGGCCGCGCGCTCGGACGAATAGCGCGTCCCCCGACGATTCGATCGCTTACGACGACAGCTTCATCATTACCAGCCCGAAGACGATCAGCACGGCGGCCATCAGGCGCAGCGGATTGGCCGGTTCGCCCAGCACGAAGATGCCGACAAGGAATGCGCCGACCGCGCCGATTCCGGTCCAGATCGTGTAGGCCGTGCCGAGGGGCAACGACTTCATCGACGCCGCCAGCAGAACGAAGCTGGCGACCATCGCCACCAGCGTGACGATCGAAGGCGCAAGGCGCGTGAAGCCCTGCGATTCCTTCATGTAGTAGGCCCAGACGACTTCGAGCAATCCGGCGAAGAACAACAGGATCCAAGCCATGCCGGCTCTCCTTGCAAGAGCCGGGCCGTCCCGGACATTCGCCCCATGCGGGGTGAGGTCGTGGCCTCGATCGGGGGGTACTGGCGGAAAGGGTGGGATTCGAACCCACGTTACGGTTGCCCGTAAACCGGATTTCGAGTCCGGCGCATTCGACCACTCTGCCACCTTTCCGGAGCGCGGCACCGGGCCGTCTGCGGCCAGCGCCTGCTGCGAAGCCGCACAGTATAACAACAATCGATCGCCCGGGCGTCGGCGGCCGGCGAGGCCGGCGACCGAAAGTTTGACAGGGATCGATTTTCGGATGAGAATGATCGTTCACTCTCCTCTTTTCGGACACGAGAACGGAACAACGCAGCCGTCGTGTGTCCGACCCGCATCGACCGGATCATCATGCCCTCCTCCCCTACGTCGCGGAACGCGTCCCTGTTCGTTCTCGTCGCGGCCACGCTCGCGCTGGCCGCTTGCGGCAAGGACTCGGGATCCGACGCTTCGCCCCCCGCCCCGCCGCCGCCGCAGGTCACCGTCGTCACGCTCGAGCCTCGGCCGGTCACGCTGACCCGCGAGTTGCCCGGGCGCGTAAACCCCTACCTGATCGCCGAGGTGCGGCCGCAGGTCAACGGACTCGTCAAGCAGCGCCTGTTCACCGAAGGCGGCGAGGTCGAAGCCGGCCAGGCGCTGTACCAGCTCGACGACGCGACCTACAAGGCAGAACACGCGAGCGCGAAGGCCGCGTTGGCCCGCGCCAAGGCAAGCCTCGAATCGGCCCGGCTGACGGCCCGGCGCACCGCCGGCCTGGCGAAGATCGATGCCGTCAGCAAGCAGCAGAACGAGGACGCGATCGCGGCGTTGCGGCTCGCCGAAGCCGACGTGGCCGCCGCCGAAGCGGCGGTGCAGGCGGCCGAAGTCACGCTCGGGCGCGCCCGCATCACGGCGCCGATCAGCGGCCGGATCGGCAAGTCCTCGGTCACCGCCGGCGCGCTGGTGACGGCCAACCAGGCGCAGCCGCTGGCGACGATCCAGCAACTGGACCCGATCTACGTCGACCTGACGCAGTCGAGCAGCGAACTGCTGCAGTTGCGCCGCGAAGTCGAAGCCGGACTGGCCACCGTCGCGCGCGACGTGCCGGTCACCATCCTGCTCGAAGACGGCACGCCGTACGCGCACCCGGGCAAGCTGACCTTCGCCGACGTGACGGTCGACCCGGCCACCGGCAGCTTCCTGCTGCGCGTCGAGGTGCCCAATCCCGAGAAGCTGCTGCTGCCCGGCATGTTCGTTCGCGCCGTGGTCAGCAATGCGCAGCGCCCGAATGCGCTGCTCGTGCCGCAGCAGGGGATCGCTCGCGATCCGAGGGGCAACACGACGGCGATGGTCGTCGACAAGGAAGGCAAGGTCGAGCTGCGCCCGGTCGTCGTCAATCGGACGATCGGCGCGTTCTGGCTGGTCGACCAGGGTCTGGTCGCCGGCGATCGCGTCGTCGTCGAAGGCCTGCAGAAGATCGCGCCCGGCGTGCAGGTCGAAGCGACCGAAGCGCCGCCGGACCGCGAGCCCGGCCCGGCACCCGACCAGCAGGCGCCGGAGCCGGCGAACGGGCAGCCGAAAGCCGAACCGGGCGCACGCTGAGGACCGGCGACCATGGCACGGTTCTTCATCGATCGCCCGATCTTCGCCTGGGTCATCGCGATCATCATCATGCTGGCCGGGGGACTGTCGATCACGCAGCTTCCGGTCTCGCAATATCCGGTCATCGCACCGCCGGCCGTCGAGATTCGCGCCGTCTATCCCGGTGCTTCGGCGCAGACCGTCCAGGACTCGGTCACGCAGATCATCGAGCAGAACATGAAGGGCCTCGACGGCCTGATCTACTTCTCGTCGAGCAGCTCGGCCGACGGCAACTCGCAGATCACGCTGACCTTCGAGAGCGGCACCGACCCCGACATCGCGCAGGTTCAGGTCCAGAACCAGCTCCAGCTCGCCATGCCGCTGCTGCCGCAGGAGGTGCAGCGTCAGGGGGTCAACGTCGCGAAGTCCACGACCGGCTTCCTGATGGTGCTCGGTTTCGTCTCGTCGGACGGCTCGATGGGCAAGAGCGACATCGACGACTACGTCGCGTCGACGCTGGTCGACCCGATCAGCCGTGTGCCCGGTGTCGGCACCGTGCAGGTGTTCGGCTCGAAGTACGCGATGCGGATCTGGCTCGATCCGAACAAGCTCGACACCTACAGGCTGTCGACCGGCGACATCGTCGCCGCCGTGCAGGCGCAGAACCAGCAGGTCGCGATCGGGCAGCTCGGCGGCGCGCCGGCCGTCGAGGGGCAGCAGATCAACGCGACGATCACCGCGCAGGACCGGCTCAATACGGCCGAACAGTTCCGGGACATCATCGTGCGCAGCAACCCGGACGGCTCGGTGCTGCGATTGAGCGACGTCGCGCGGGTCGAGCTCGGCGCCGAGAACTACAACTTCATCAGCCGCTACAACGGCCAGCCGGCCACCGGCGTCGCGATCGCGCTGGCGACCGGCGCCAATGCGCTCGACACCTCGGTCGCCGTCGTCGAACGCCTGCAGCAACTGCAGGAGTTCTTTCCGCCCGGGCTGAAGCCGGTCGTGCCGTTCGACACCACGCCTTTCGTCAGGGTCTCGATCGAAGGCGTGGTGATGACGCTGATCGAGGCGATCGTCCTCGTCGTGCTGGTGATGTACCTGTTCCTGCAGAACTTCCGCGCCACGCTGATCCCGACGATCGCGGTGCCGGTCGTGCTGCTCGGAACCTTCGGCGTGCTGGCTGCGCTCGGCTTCTCGGTGAACATGCTGACGATGTTCGCGATGGTGCTGGCGATCGGCCTGCTCGTCGACGACGCGATCGTCGTCGTCGAGAACGTCGAGCGGATCATGACCGAGGAGGGACTGTCGCCGCTCGAGGCGACCCGCAAGTCGATGGACCAGATCACCGGTGCGCTGGTCGGCATCGGCGTCGTGCTGTCGGCGGTGTTCGTGCCGATGGCGTTCATGGCCGGCTCGACCGGCGTCATCTACCGGCAGTTCTCGGTCACGATCGCTTCGGCGATGGCGCTGTCGGTGCTCGTCGCGATCGTGCTGACGCCGGCGCTTTGCGCGACGATCCTCAAGCCGGTGCGCAAGGGCGAGGAGCACGGCAGGCGCGGCTTCTTCGGCTGGTTCAACCGGGGCTTCGACCGTACCAGCGCCGGCTACCAGCGCGGCGTGCGCGGCATCCTCGCGCGGCCGTGGCGGTTCATGGCGATCTTCGTCGCGCTGACCCTCGTGATGGGGATCATGTTCGTGCGGCTTCCGAGCTCGTTCCTGCCGCAGGAAGACCAGGGCATCCTGCTCGCGCAGATCCAGACGCCGGTCGGCGCCACGCAGCAGCGGACGATGCAGTCGATCTACCAGATCGAAGACCACTTCCTGCAGAACGAACAGGACACGGTGGAGTCGATCTTCACGGTCCAGGGTTTCAGCTTCGCCGGCACCGGCCAGAACAACGGCATCGCCTTCGTCAAGCTCAAGGACTGGTCCGAACGCACCGAAGCCGAACGCAGCGTCGATGCGGTGGCCGGGCGCGCGATGGCCGCGTTCGCGGGAATCCGCGATGCGATCGCGTTCGCGTTCGCGCCGCCGGCGGTGCCCGAGCTCGGCGTTGCGGCCGGCTTCACGTTCTTCCTGCAGGACAACGCCGGTCAGGGGCACGAAGCCTTGACCGCGGCGCGCAACCAGCTGCTCGGTGCGGCCGCGCAGAGCGCGCTGCTGCGCAACGTACGCCCGAACGGCCAGGAAGACACGCCGCAGTTCCGCGTCGACGTGGACACGGAGAAGGCAGCCGCGCTGGGGCTGTCGATCGCCGAGATCAACTCGACGCTCGCCAGCGCCTGGGGTGCCGCCTACATCGACGACTTCATCGACCGCGGCCGCGTCAAGCGCGTCTACCTGCAGGCCGACGCGCCGTTCCGCATGGTGCCCGAGGACTTCAAGCTCTGGTCGGTTCGCAACAACCAGGGGGAGATGGTCCCGTTCACCTCCTTCGCGAACACGCGCTGGGCCTTCGGCTCGCCGCGCCTCGAACGCTACGACGGCGTCCCGGCGATGGAGATCCAGGGCGAGGCCGTGCCGGGGGTCAGCACCGGGGAGGCGATGGCCGAGATCGAGCAGCTGGTCGCGCAGTTGCCGCCGGGCTTCGGCATCGAATGGACCGGGCTGTCCTACCAGGAGCGGCAGGCGGGCGCGCAGACGCCGCTGCTGTACACGCTGTCGCTGCTGATCGTGTTCCTCGCGCTGGCTGCGCTGTACGAAAGCTGGACCGTGCCGACCGCCGTGCTGCTGGCCGCGCCGCTGGGCATCCTCGGCGCGGTGCTGGCCAGCACCTTCCGCGGCATGGAGCGCGACGTCTACTTCCAGGTCGCGATGCTCACGACGGTCGGCCTGACCAGCAAGAACGGGATCCTGATCGTCGAGTTCGCGAAATCGAACATCGAGCACGGAATGGGCCTGATCGCCGGCACGATGCAGGCCGTGCGCGACCGGCTGCGCCCGATCATCATGACCTCGCTGGCCTTCGGCCTCGGCGTGCTGCCGCTGGCGATCGCAACCGGCGCCGGCTCGGGCGCGCAGCGCGCGATCGGCACTGGGGTCATCGGCGGGATGGCCGTCGGCACGCTGCTCGGCGTGTTCTTCATTCCGCTGTTCTTCCTGGTGGTGCAGCGCGTGTTCGGCGGCGTCGGGCGCGCCGACGATCCGGACACGTTGCCGCCCGACGGCAGCGCGCCGAACGCCGGCCGTCGCCCCGGCGACGCCTCCGACGACGATGGAGCCCGTGCATGAACCCTGTCTTCGCGAAACTCCCGGCTGCACTCGCCGCGCTGGCGCTGGTCGGCGCCTGCGCCACGCTCGAACCCGAGCTCCCGCTCGCCGATCCGGCGATCCCGGCGGCCTGGCCGCTGCCACCGACGACGCCCGGAGCGGCCGAGGTCCCCGCGGAACCGGCGCGCATGGGCGCCGACACCGTCGTCGCCGACGTCGGCTGGCGCGAGTTCTTCGCCGACTCGCGCCTGCAGGAACTGATCGCGCGCGCGCTGGACAACAACCGCGACATGCGGGTCGCGGTGCTCAACGTCGAACGCGCGCAGGCGCTGTACCGGATCCAGCGGGCCGACCGCTTCCCGTCGGTCGGCGTGAACGCGATCGCGAGCCGTTCCGGAGGCAGCACCGGCCTGGGAATCGTCGAAGGGTATCGGGCCGACATCGGCATCGCAGCCTTCGAGCTCGACCTGTTCGGCCGGGTTCGCAGCCTGAGCCAGTCGGCGCTGCAGCAGTACTTCGCGCAGGAGAGCGCCCGGCGCAGCGCGCAACTGAGCCTGGTGGCGGAGATCGCAAGCGCCTACCTGACGCTGGCTGCCGACCAGGAACTGCTGCGCGTCGCCCAGGCGACGCTGAAGAGCCAGGAAGAGTCGTTCCGGCTGACCGAGCAGCGCCACCGGCTCGGTGCGGTCTCCGGTGTCGACCTGGCCCAGGCCCGCACGACCGTCGAGACGGCGCGCGCCGACTCGGCGCGCTTCGCCGGCTTCGTCGCCCAGGACCGCAACGCACTGGCGCTGCTCGTGGGCGGGCAGATCGAGCCCGAACTGCTGCCCGGTCAACAGGGCGGCCGCGTCAGCGGTCTCGGTCCGCTGCCGGCCGGCCTGCCCTCCGAGGTGCTGCTGCGCCGCCCGGACGTGCTGCAGGCCGAATACCTGCTGCGCGCCGCCAATGCGAACATCGGTGCGGCACGCGCGGCCTTCTTCCCGTCGATCACGCTCACCGGCAACGTCGGCTCGCTGAGCACCGAGCTGTCGGACCTGTTCAGCGCCGGCACCGGTGGCTGGAGCTTCGTTCCGCAACTGCACCTGCCGATCTTCCAGGGCGGACGCCTGCGCGCTGCACTCGGCGTCGCAAAGGCCGAGCGCGAGATCGCGCTGGCCCAGTACGAGCGCGCGATCCAGACCGGGTTTCGCGAGGTGGCCGACGCGCTGGCCCTGACGCGCACGCTCGCCGAGCAGCGCGAGGCGCAACTCGCGCTGCTCGACGCCGCCAGCGAGGCCTACGATCTTGCGCAGGCGCGGTACCGCGCCGGCCAGGACAGCTTCCTGACGACGCTGGACGCGCAGCGTACGCAATACGCGGCCGAGCAGGCGCTGATCACGACCCGGCTGGCCGAGCAGATCAACCGCGTGTCGCTGTACAAGGCGCTCGGCGGCGGCTGGGTCGAGAGTTCCGGGTCATGAGCGAAGCGCGCGACCAGCACGCGAGCCGTTCGCAGGCGGAAAGCAGCAGCCGCGCGGCGCAGCAGCGCGACCGCATCCTCGGCGCGGCGCAGCGCTGCTTCGTCGAACACGGCTTTCATGCCGCCAGCATGGCGAGGATCGCCGAAACCGCCGGCATGAGCCCCGGGCTCATCTATCGCTACTTCCACGGCAAGAACGAGATCATCCTGGCCATCATCGAACGGCAGCTGGCCGAACGCCAGGAAGACATCGCGCGGCTGCGCGGCGCCAGCGGCCTGGTGTCGGGCCCGGTCGAGGCCTTCGAACAGTGGCGCGACGGCAATCCCGGCATCTTCAACGCAGCCCTGTTCCTCGAGATGAGCGCCGAGGCCACCCGCGATCCGCGGATCGCCGGGGCGCTTCGCGAGGCCGATCTGGCTTCGCGCAAGTCCTTCCGCGACTGGATGAGCCGCAGCGTCGAAGAGGGCGGGCTCGGCATGCCGGAGGACATGACGGAGACGCGCGCGATCATCCTCGAATGCCTGTACGAGGGCCTGGCGATCCGCGCAGTGCGCGAACCCGACCTCGACCCGGATACGCTGCGCAAGGCACTCGCCGAGTGCCTGCCGCTGCTGCTCGCCCACTGACAAGGAGCGCCGCGCCGGGGCGCGCTGGCGCCGCGGCGGGGCGCGCTGCGCTCAGCCCGGTGCGAGCCGCTCGATGCCGCCCATGTAGGGCCGAAGTGCCGCAGGCACGACGACGCTGCCGTCGCGCTGCTGGAAGTTCTCGAGCACCGCAACGAGCGTGCGCCCGACCGCCAGCCCCGAACCGTTGAGCGTGTGCACGGGTTCGGGCTTGCCCTGCGCATTGCGGAAGCGCGCCTGCATCCGACGCGCCTGGAAAGCCTCGCAGTTCGACACCGACGAGATCTCGCGGTAGGCGCGCTGCGCCGGCAGCCAGACCTCGAGGTCGTAGGTCTTGGCCGCGGCAAAGCCCATGTCGCCGGTACACAGCAGCACGACGCGATACGGCAGTTCGAGCCGGCGCAGGATCGCCTCTGCATGCCCGACCATCTGCTCGAGCGCTTCGTACGAGCGATCGGGATGCGCGATCTGCACCATCTCGACCTTGTCGAACTGGTGCTGGCGGATCATCCCGCGCGTGTCCTTGCCGTAAGCGCCGGCCTCGGAGCGAAAGCACGGCGTGTGCGCGGTCATCCGGAGCGGCAGCGCGTCGGCCGCAAGGATCGAATCGCCGACCAGGTTCGTCAGCGAGACTTCCGAGGTCGGAATCAGGTACAGCGGATCGCCCTCGCCTTCCTGTCCGCCCTTCTTCACGGCGAACAGGTCCTGCTCGAATTTCGGCAGCTGGCCGGTACCTCGCAAGGTGGCCGCATTGACGACGTACGGCGTATAGAACTCGGTGTAGCCGTGCTCGCCGGTCTGCACGTCGAGCATGAACTGCGCGAGCGCGCGATGCAGCCGCGCGACGCCTCCCTTCATCACGGCGAACCGCGCGCCCGACAGGCGGGTTGCCGCCGCGAGGTCGAGCCCCAGCGGCTCGCCGATGTCGACGTGGTCGCGCGGCTCGAATTCCATGGCCGGCGGCTCGGTCCCCTGCGGGCTCCAGCGCCGAATCTCGACGTTCGCCGATTCGTCGTCGCCGACCGGCACCGACTCGTGCGGCAGGTTCGGCACCTGTGCCAGCCAGTCGTCGAGCCGCTGCCGGACCGCATCGCTCTGCGTCGTCGCCGCCTTGTGCTCGTCGCCGAGACCGGCCACCTCGGCCATCACCCCCGACGTATCCTCGCCGCGCGCCTTCAGTTGACCGATCGATTTCGACAGTGCGTTGCGCCGCGCCTGCAGCTCCTCGGCGCGAACCTGCAGCGCCTTGCGCTCGGCCTCGAGCGCGCGGAACGCCTCGAGATCGAGCACGTAGCCGCGCGTCGCAAGACGTGCGGCAGCGGTTTCGGGATCCTTGCGGAGCTGGGCGATGTCGAGCATGGGACGAGGGCTTGCGGCGAGGGACGAAGCGGGAATATCGAGCGGCGAGTGTACCAAGCCGCTATGGCTCGCCGGACCCCGCCGCCGCCTCGTCCCGCGCTCGCAGCCAGGCGAGCTTCTCGCGGATTTTCGTCTCGAGCCCCCGCTCGACCGGTTCGTAGAAGACCGGCCGCCCGAGGCCGTCGGGGAAATAGCGCTCGCCGGCCGCGTAGCCGCCCTGTTCGTCGTGCGCGTAGCGGTAGCCCTTGCCGTGGCCGAGTCCCTTCATCAGCTTCGTCGGCGCATTGCGCAGATGCATCGGGACCGGCGCGGAGCCGTGCTCGGCGACGAAGCTGCGCGCGCGCTTGTAGGCGAGGTAGACGGCGTTCGACTTCGCCGCGCAGGCCAGGTAGACGACGGCCTGCGCGAGTGCGAGCTCTCCTTCCGGGGAACCGAGCCGCTCGTAGATCCCCGCCGCGTCGAGCGCGATCGTCGTCGCGCGCGGATCGGCCAGGCCGATGTCCTCGTTGGCCATCCGCACGATCCGGCGCGCGAGGTAGCGCGGGTCGGCGCCGCCGTCGAGCATCCGGCACAGCCAGTACAGCGCCGCGTCGGGATCCGAGCCGCGCACCGACTTGTGCAACGCACTGATCTGGTCGTAGAACGCGTCGCCGCCCTTGTCGAATCGGCGCAGGTTCTGCGACAGCGCCTGCTCGAGGAAGTCGCCGTCGATCACGTCGCGCCCGAGTCCGCGCGCGGCGTCGGCGACGATCTCGATCGCGTTGAGCAGCCGGCGCGCGTCGCCATCGGCCCAGCCGATCAGCCGCTCGCGGGCGCTTGGGTCGAAGGCGATCGGCGGCGCGGTGTCGGCGCCTCGCGCGCCGGGTTCGCCGACGATGCTGGGCGCGCCCGGCGCGCTGCCGGCGCTGGTCGCGTCCTGCGCGCTGTCGACACCGGGCGCGTCCGCCTCCGCGTCGCCGGTCGCGCTCGCCGCGCCACCGAGCCCGAGCGCGGCCAGCGCCCGCTCGAACAACTGGTCGAGCTCGTCGGCCGACAGCGGCTCGAGCACGTAGACCCGCGCGCGCGACAGCAGCGCACCGTTGACCTCGAACGACGGGTTCTCGGTCGTCGCACCGATGAAGGTGAAGAGCCCGCTCTCGACGTGCGGCAGAAAGGCGTCCTGCTGCGACTTGTTGAAGCGATGGACCTCGTCGACGAACAGGATCGTCGAACGCCCGTGCTCGCGCTGCTGCTGCGCGGTCGCGACGGCCTCGCGGATTTCCTTGACGCCACCGAGCACGGCCGAGATCGCGACGAAGTGCGCGTCGAAGGCACCGGTCATCAGCCGGGCCAGCGTCGTCTTGCCGACGCCCGGCGGCCCCCAGAAGATCATCGAATGCGGCTTGCCCGACTCGAAGGCGACGCGCAGCGGCTTGCCCGGGCCGAGCAGATGACGCTGGCCGATGACTTCGTCGATCGTTCGCGGGCGCAGCCGCTCGGGCAGCGGCGTGCCGAAGCTCGCAGACGGCGCCGACGGGACGCCCGCGCGCCCGGCGGCGACGGCGCGCCCCTCGTCCGAAGCACCGGTGGCTTCGGCGCCGGTACCCCCGAACAGATCGGCGTGCTCGGCCATGCGCAGAACCCCGTGGACCGAGGCGTCAGGCCGTGCGCCGGCCGCTGCCCAGCGACGCGGCAGCCGATGCGGCTGCCGCGGTCGTCGCCCCGCCGGCGGCGGGGCCCGGCCGCGGCGGCGAGCCGGCCGCAGCCGTCGAGCCGGCCGATGCCGGCGACGAGACGCTCGCGCGCGGCACCGGACCGACCGAACCGGCTGCCCTGAAGGCGAGGCCGATCATCAGCACCTGTGCGATCGCGATGCCGAACCAGACGCCGGCAGGCGAGCCGCGATCGAGGACCAGGCCCAGGATCGGCGGTGCGATCGACATGCCGAGATCGAGCCCCGAGTAGACGACGCCGTAGACGCGCCCGGTCGCGCCGGGCGGCGCCGCGCGGCGGATCAGCAGGTCACGCGACGGATTCGCGATGCCGGCCGACAGGCCCATCAAGGCGAAAGGCACCGGCATCATCGCACCCGGCCAGGGCACGAAAGGCAGGCTGACGGCGATCAGGGCCGCGACGCCGAAGGACAGTCCGATCGTCCGTTCGGCCCGCGACGGATCGGTGGCGGCGAATCCGCCGACGATCATGCCGACCGCACTGGCGAGCATGTAGGCGCTCAGGCACAGCGCGACGACGGCCAGCGGCACCTCGTGCAGCTGGCGTGCCGACTCGGGACCGAAGGTCTGGACGCCGCCCAGCGCGAACGCGCTGGCGAAGAAGAACGCGAAGCTGTACCAGACGGCAGGCAGGCGCATGAAGTCGAGCTGGCCGGCCGCAGCCGAGGCCGTGGCCGCCGCCGGGGCCGTGGCCGCCGCCGGGGCCGCCGCCGGGGCCGAGCCCGCCTCCGAGGCCGCGGCCTCGCGTTCGTTGCCTGCGGCGCTCGGCGGCGCCGGACGCCTCGCATCGAGGAGCTCCCGCCGCCAGGCGACGATCGCCAGCATCAGCGCTGCCAGCACCCCCGCACCGAAGAAGGCCGTGCGCCAGCCGCCGAGCTGCGCGAGTCCGACCATGTAGACCGGCGCCAGCGCCCAGCCGAGACTGCCGGCGACGCCGTGCATCGCATAGGCATGGCCGAGCCGCGCGCTGCCGATGCGCGCATTCAGCACCGAGTAGTCGACCGGATGGAACGGCGCGTTGCCGAGACCGATCAGCGTCGCGCCGACCAGCAGCCATTCCCACGACGGCGCCAGGCCGAGCACCAGCGCACCGGCGGCGAACGACGCGAGCGCGGCCTGCATCACCGGTGCCGGACCGACGCGGTCGACGAGGAAACCGGCCAGCGCCTGCCCGATGCCCGAAACGGTGAACAGCACCGTCATCAACAGGCCGAGTTCGGCATAGCTGAGGCCGAAGGCCTCGCGCAGCCACGGGAACATCGGCGGCAGCACCAGATGGAAAAAGTGCGAAACGCCGTGTGCCGACGACACCAGCGCGATCACCGGGGTCTCGCGCCCCGCCCCGGCCACCGTCCTTCGGTCGCTCATTTCGGCTCGTCCTCCTGCAAACGTCGGATGTACTTCAATGCTTGTGCCGCTGGCGAATCGCTTCGCTGCAAGCAGCTCCCCGAAACCGTCGCCCGCAACTGCTCAGCGCGACGCGCCGCGCGGCAGCACCGGCCAGACCGCCTCGACGCGCTCGCCGCGATACGCGACGATCCAGTCGTGCAGGTTGACGGTCGGATCGCAGTGGCCGGGGTCGAGCATGACCCGCTGGTCGAGCGCGAGCGCCGCCGCGCCTTCCAGCGGTTCGACGACCGCGTGCTCGTCGGACAGCCCGCGCACCCGCCACAGCGGGTCGCGCATTGCGGGCAGCCCGGAGTCGACGGCGAAGGCCTTCAGCCCGGCGTCGAGCACCGCGTGCGAGGCGCGGCGGCTGATCACCGTGGCCATCACGCCGAGCGCCTGGCGCAGCTTCGGCGCACGCGGGTCCGCGTCGTTGGCGCGGTAGTCGAGGTCCATCAGCGCGTAGGAACCGGCCTGGATCTCGGTCCAGACGCCGGCGCCGGCTTCGTTCGGGAAGCTGCCGGTACCGCCGCCGCTGATCTCGGCGATCTCGTGGCCGGCCGTTTCGAGCGCCGCGCGGAAACGCCGCGCTTTCGACGCCGCATCGGCGATCGCGTCGGCACGCTCGCCGGGTCCGCGGTAGTGCTGCGCGCTGCCGTGATAGGCCTGCAGCCCGCGCAGTCGCAAGGCGGGCGCGGCGGCCGCGATGCGCGCGGCGATCGCGAGCGCCTGCTCCGGCTGCTCGACGCCGCAGCGTCCCTGCCCGACGTCGATCTCGATCATCACGTCGACCCGGGCGCCCTGCGCTGCACAGGCGGCGGCCAGTCGGTCGACCGGCTCCGGATCGTCGACGCAGACGGCAATCCGCATTCCGGACCGGGCTGCGAGTGCAGCGAGCCGGGCCAGCTTGGCCTCGGCGACGACCTCGTTGCTGACCAGGATGTCGCGTACGCCGGCGGCGGCGAAACCCTCGGCCTCGCCGACCTTCTGCACGCAGATTCCCTGTGCGCCGGCAGCGAGCTGCCGCAGCGCCAGCTCCGGACAGCGATGCGCCTTGCCGTGCGCGCGCACGGCAAGGCCGGCCGCTGTCGCCTGCGCGTGCAGCGCGGCGACGTTGGCGTCGCAGGCGTCGAGGTCGAGGACCAATGCCGGCGTGTCGATCGTGTCGAGACGGTCGCCGGCGCGCGCAGGCGGCGCTACGAAGGGAAGATCGGCCATCGCTGCTACTGCCTGACGGTATCGACGCCGGGCGGCGGCGTGAAGCGGAAGTCGTCGGGCGGGATTCGCGCATTCCGCTCGATGCCGGTGAAACCGAACACCGAAACCCGGCCGAACGCGTCGTTGACTTCCATCGCCGCCGGCAGCCCGTCGCGAAAGCCGATCGCGATCCGGTCGAAGCCCTGGTCCGCCGACTTCGGCAGCGCCTCGACCCAGGCGATACCGTCCTGCTCGCCGAGGTCTTTCAGCTCGAAGCCGCGTTCGAGCTCGGCCGATCCGAACAGGATCGCCGCCGGCGTCGAACCGAGCGCGTCGCCGAGCTCGCGGATCGTGACCTGGTTCAGGTCCTTGTCGTAGAACCAGAGCTGCTTGCCGTCGGCGACCATCAGCTGCTCGAACGGCCGCTGCACGTCCCAGCGGAACTTGCCCGGGCGCTGGAATGCGAATTCGCCGCTCGTCGATTCGAGCGTCTGGCCGCCGGCGCGCAGCACGCGCTGCGTGAACTCGCCGCGGGCGCTTTGCGTGTCGGTCAGGAACGCCTGCAGCTGGGCCAGGCCGTCGGCGGCCCGGGCGCTGCCGACCGGCAGTACGAAGGCCGCCACGGCCAGCCCGAGGGCCAGCACGGCGGCCGCGGACGGACGGAACGCGGCACGCCGATGCGGCTGCCGGCAGCCCGTTGCGATGATTCGACGATTCATGCCGGCGAAGGTATCACGCGAGATGCCGACGCTTTGCCGAGCCCGCGAACCGTGCGGGCCATCGGGCCGGCAATCGGCGGCCCGATCGTTCGAATCGCGCGCGACGGCTCGCAGCAGCGAATCAGTCCGCCTGCTGTTGCGGCACCAGCAGCTCGCGGTTGCCGTTCGACGCCATCGGCGACACGAGCCCGGACTTCTCCATCTGCTCGAGCAGCCGCGCGGCGCGGTTGTAGCCGATCCTCAGGTGGCGCTGGACCAGCGAGATCGACGCGCGCTTGTGCTTGATGACGACCGCGACCGCCTGGTCGTACATCGGATCGGCCTCGCCGTCGACGCCGGCTTCGGCCAGCGTCTGCGACAGGCCGCCGAAGCCGACCGCGCTGCCCGAGTCGACCTCCTCGGGTACGCCCCCTTCGAGGATGCCCTCGACGTACTGCGGCTCGCCGCCCAGCGTGCGCCAATGCTCGACGACCGCATGGACCTCCTCGTCGGCGACGAACGCGCCGTGCACGCGCATCGGCAGCCCGGTGCCCGGCGGCATGTACAGCATGTCGCCCTGCCCCAGCAGCGATTCGGCGCCCATCTGGTCGAGGATCGTGCGCGAGTCGATCTTGCTCGACACCTGGAACGCGATTCGCGTCGGGATGTTCGCCTTGATCAGTCCGGTGATCACGTCGACCGAGGGGCGCTGCGTGGCGAGGATCAGATGGATGCCGGCGGCGCGTGCCTTCTGCGCGAGCCGGGCGATCAGCTCCTCGACTTTCTTGCCGACGACCATCATCAGGTCGGCGAGTTCGTCGATGACGACGACGATCTGCGGCAACCGGCCCAGCGGCTCCGGCTCGTCGGGCGTCAGCGAGAACGGATTCGGGATCAGCTGCTCGCGCTTCTCGGCTTCGGCGATCTTCTGGTTGTAGCCGGACAGGTTGCGCACGCCGAGCTTGCTCATCAGGCGGTAGCGGCGCTCCATCTCGGCCACGCACCAGTTCAGCGCGTTGCCGGCGTGGCGCATGTCGGTGACGACCGGCGCCAGCAGGTGCGGGATTCCCTCGTAGGTGCTCATCTCGAGCATCTTCGGGTCGATCAGGATCAGTCGCACCTGCGAGGGTTCGGCCTTGTACAGCAGCGACAGCAGCATCGCGTTGATGCCGACCGACTTGCCCGAGCCGGTGGTGCCGGCCACCAGCAGGTGCGGCATCTTCGCGAGGTCGGCGACCACCGCATTGCCGGCGATGTCCTTGCCCAGCGCCATCGTCAGCGGCGACGCGCTGTTCGCGTAGACCTGCGAACCGAGGATCTCGGACAGGCGGACCGTCTGGCGGCGCGCGTTCGGCAGCTCGAGCCCCATCAGGTTCTTGCCGGGGATCGTTTCGACGACGCGCAGCGAGACCAGCGACAGCGCGCGCGCCAGGTCCTTCGACAGGTTGACGATCTGGCTGCCCTTGACGCCGGTGGCCGGCTCGATCTCGTAGCGCGTGATGACCGGACCGGGCTGCGCCGCAACGACGTTGGCCGCGACGTTGAAGTCCGACAGCTTCTTTTCGATCAGCCGCGACGTGTATTCGAGCGTTTCGGCCGATACGCTTTCCTGCATCTCCGGCGGCTCGTCGAGCAGCGACAGCGGCGGCAGCTCGGTATCCGACGGCAGCTCGGAGAACAGCACGGTCTGGCGCTCGGCCTCGGCGCGCTCCGAGCGCTCGATGCGCACGACCGGCGGCTCGATGCGCACCGGCGGCGCCGGGTCCTCGTCGAGGATGCGACGCTTGACCTGGACCTGTTCCTCGCGCTCGCTGGCCGCGGCCTCGCCGATGCGCCGGTCCTTGCGCGCCGACAGCGCCGAGACGACGCGCAGCGCGAGCCATTCGATGCCGGCACCGATCCGCTCGAAGATCGTCAGCCAGGACCAGCCGGTCCACAGGCTGAAGCCGGCAGCGATCATCGCCAGCAGCAGCAGCGTGCCGCCGACGGCACCGAGCGCGTCGAGCGTCGGCGTGGCCAGCACGCTGCCCAGCACGCCGCCCGGCGCGAACGGCAACGCGTAGTCGATGCTGCCGAGCCGCGCCGATTCGAGCGCCACGCAGCCCGCGAGCAGCAGCGCGAAACCGAGCCAGCGCTCCCAGGCGAAGCGATCGTTGGTGACCGGCGCCGGTTCGCTTGCCGCGCCGCGCCGCGGACGCACGGCCGGGCGCGGCGCCGCCGCCGCGCGGGCGGCCGCGCGCAGGCGGCGCATGCCTCGGAACACCGAGACGAACATCGCCGCGGCGATCAGGTAGGCGCTCAGGCCGAACAGGTACAGCAGCAGATCGGCGAGCCAGGCGCCGACCCAGCCGCCGGCATTGCCGACGACGCTGTCGGGCGCCGCGCGCGACCACCCGGGATCCGACGGGTCGTAGGTCGCGAGGATCAGCAGCAGGAACAGCGCGAGCACGGCCAGCGCCAGCCAGCGCGTTTCGTGCAGCAGGCGCAGCGCGCGCTCGGGCAGTACGAAAGCGGAATTGCGGCTGTTGCCGGACAGCGTGGACGACGAGGAGCGGGACATCGACAGCCAGTCAGCTCACGTAGGAGTCGATCTTCTCGCGAAGCAGCATCCGGCCTTCGGGCAGCGGGACCACGAAACCGTCGGTTTCGAGCCCCTTCATCACGCGCGAGACCATCTCGCGCGAGGCACCGATCATCTTGGCGATCTCCTGGCGCGGCAACCGGTTCTTGACGATGCGCTCGCCGTCGACGTCTTCGGAGAAGTCGAGCAGCACGCGCGCCACGCGTCCGTAGACGTCGAGCAGCGCCAGCGTCTCGATCTTGCGATCGGCTTCGCGCAGCCGCGCGACGAGCTGGCGCATGATCGCCATGCAGACCGTCGGGCTCTGCTCGAGAATCGCCTTGAAGCTGGCCTTGTCGATCGACATGAAGTCGCAGGACTCGAGCGTGATGATGCTGGCCGAGCGCGGCGCGTCGTCGATCATGCTCATCTCGCCGAACCAGTCGCCGGACCCGAGCACCGACAGGATGACCTCCTTGCCTTCGGAGTCGGACCGCTGGACCTTGGCGCGCCCCGACAGCAGGATGTACAGCGACTGCGAGGGCTCGCCCTCGGAGACGATCGTGCGCCCGCGAGGGTAGTTGCGCCGGATGCTGCCCGCGGCCAGCCGGTCGAGCTGCAGGTCGTCGAGACTGGCCAGCAGCGGAACCCGCCGCAGGAATAGCTTGTTTTCTTGCTGTCGCATACCCACCTCATGTGAAGGCCGCTCGCGGCCGCGACATTGTCCTGATCCCTATAATTCTGCCTGAGCCGCCGCGGATTTCATAAACCGCTCAAGGAATCGCGCCGCAAGTCGATGATTTCCTGAGTTTTGTGCAACGCTGCGTCCGCCGGTCGGCCCGGCGCCACCGTCCACCCCTCCGAGCACGATCCACCGATGTCCGAAACCCGCCATGCCCGCCTGCTCATCCTCGGTTCCGGCCCGGCCGGTTACACCGCAGCCGTCTACGGCGCCCGCGCCAACCTGAAGCCGATGCTGATCACCGGCGTCGAACAGGGCGGGCAACTGATGACGACGACCGACGTCGACAACTGGCCGGCCGATGCCGACGGCGTGCAGGGGCCCGAGCTGATGGCGCGCTTCCAGAAGCACGCCGAGCGCTTCGGCACCGACATCGTCTTCGACCACATCCACACGGTCGCGCTCGGCGAACGGCCGTTCCGCCTGGTCGGCGACTCGGCCACCTACACCTGCGATGCGCTGGTGATCGCCACCGGCGCCTCGGCAATGTACCTGGGCCTGCCGTCGGAACAGGCGTTCATGGGCAAGGGCGTCTCGGCCTGCGCCACCTGCGACGGGTTCTTCTACCGCAACCAGGACGTCTGCGTGATCGGCGGCGGCAACACCGCGGTCGAGGAAGCGCTGTACCTGTCGAACATCGCGCGCAAGGTCACACTGGTGCACCGGCGCGACCGGCTGCGCGCCGAGCCGATCCTCGTCGACAAACTGATGGAGAAGACCCGCGACGGCAACATCGAGGTGCGCTGGTTCCACGAACTCGACGAGGTGCTCGGCGACGCCAGCGGCGTGACCGGCGTGCGGCTTCGCGACAACCGCAGCGGCGAGACGACCGAGCTGCCGCTGACCGGCGTGTTCATCGCGATCGGCCATCGGCCGAACACCGAACTGTTCCGCGGGCAGCTCGAGATGGCCAACGGCTACATCGTCACCAAGGGCGGCTTCAACGGCCAGGCGACGGCGACCAGCGTGCCCGGCGTGTTCGCCGCCGGCGACGTGCAGGATCACGTCTACCGGCAGGCGGTCACCAGCGCCGGCACCGGCTGCATGGCGGCGCTCGACGCACAGCGCTATCTCGAAGCGCAATCGGGGCACTGACCGGCCCCGCTGCCGGACAAGGAACGGGACGGAGCTCGCGTCGTGCGCAAGCGGGCACATGTCGTCGACAGCCTGGCCGCACTGTCGCCGCTGCGCGAGCGCCTGGCCGAGCAGGCGCGCCTTCGGCACGAAGCCGAACGACGTCGACGGCACGAGGCCGAGCGCGCGGCGCGCGAGGCGCGGCTGTTCCAGCTCGAGGTCGCCGACGCCACGCCGCTGCCCGACAGCGGCCGCGTCGAGGGCTGGCGCCCGCCCCCTGCCCCGCTGCCGCTGCAGCTTCGGCTCGACGAGCAGGCCGTGCTCGCCGAATCGCTGTCCGACGACATCGACATCGAACGTTATCTCGAAACCGATGCCAGCCTGTCGTGGCGGCGCTCCGGGATCGATTCGGAGGTCGTGCGTCGGCTGCGCCGCGGCGAATGGGTCGTGCGCGCGCAGATCGACCTGCACGGGCTGCGCGTGGACGAAGCGCGCAGCGCGCTGGCCGCCTTCCTCGCACAGGCGGTGCGCGACGAGATCCGCTGCCTGCGCATCATCCACGGCAAGGGGCTCGGTTCGGTGAACCGCGAACCGGTGCTCAAGGACAAGGTGCCGCGCTGGCTCGTGCAGCGCGACGAGGTGCTGGCCTTCTGCCAGGCCCGTCCGAACGACGGCGGCAGCGGTGCGACGATCGTCCTGCTTCGCGTCGATCGCGGCAAGACGGCTGCCGATCGGGCCTGAGCGGCTGCACTCCTTGGACACGCTGGCTTCCGCGCCGCTTTCCGGCCTGCTGCCGCCGGCGCTCGCCGCGCACCTGCCCGAGCTCGCACTCGCCGCCGCGCTGGCCTGGGGCGCGGGCCTGCGGCTCTACGCGGTCGTCTTCCTGTTCGGGCTCGCGCACCGGATGGGCTGGTGGCTGTTGCCCGATCACCTGGTCGTGCTCGCGCATCCGCTGGTGCTCGGCGCGGCCGCGTTCATGGCGGCGGTCGAGTTGTTCGCCGACAAGCTGCCGCTGCTCGACACGATCTGGGACGGCCTGCACACGTTCATCAGGATCCCGGCCGGCGCGGCGCTGGCCGCCGGCGTCTTCGGCGATGCCGGCGCCGCCACGGCGCTGGCCGCGGCGCTGCTCGGCGGTACGCTGACCGCGGCCACGCACCTGACCAAGGCCGGCACCCGGGCGGCCGTCAACACCTCGCCCGAACCGGCGTCGAACCTGGGCCTGTCGCTGTCCGAAGATGCGCTGGTCGTCGGCGGCGTGTGGCTGGCCGTCGAGCACCCGCTGCTGTTCCTGGCGCTGCTGGGGGTCTTTCTCGTCGCCGCCGTGCTGATGCTGCGCCTGATCCTGCGCGGCGTCCGGCGGCTGCGCGATCGCTGGCGCGCGTGGCGCCGGGGTTGAGCGAGCCGATCGAGGCTCGCGCCCGGCTCGACCGTCGAAAGCGGTCGGCCGCCGGGCGGCACCGCAGGCTCAGATGGCTGCTTCGCCGGTTTCGCCGGTGCGGATGCGCACGACCTGCTCGACGTTCGAGACGAAGATCTTGCCGTCGCCGATGCGGCCGGTGCGGGCCGCCTTGGTGATCGCGTCGATCGCCTGCTCGGCGGCCTCGTCCGACAGCACGACCTCGACCTTGACCTTGGGCAGGAAATCGACGACGTATTCGGCGCCGCGATACAGCTCGGTATGGCCCTTCTGGCGGCCGAATCCCTTGACTTCGGTGACGGTCAGGCCCGAGATGCCGACCTCGGCCAGCGCCTCGCGGACTTCGTCGAGCTTGAAGGGCTTGATGATCGCGGTGATTCGTTTCATTTTGACTCCGAGGGTTCGGAAAGGGGAGATGAGTCCCGGAAGCCGGAGGTGATCGGATAACGCCAGTCGCGCCCGAAGGCGCGATGCGTGACGCGGATGCCGATCGGCGCTTGCCGGCGCTTGTATTCGTTGGAGCGGATCAGCCGCAGCACGCGCTCGACCGTCTCGGGCGGGTGGCCGGCCGCGACGATCTCGGCGGCGCCGAGGTCCTGCTCCATGTACATGCCGACGATCGCGTCGAGCGTCTCGTACGGCGGCAACGAATCCTGGTCGGTCTGGTCGGCGCGCAATTCGGCCGACGGCGCGCGCTCGATGATCCGCTCGGGGATCACTGGCGAGACCTGGTTGCGCCAGCGGCACAGCCGCCAGACCAGCGTCTTGAAGATGTCCTTGATGACGGCGAAGCCGCCGGCCATGTCGCCGTACAGCGTGCAGTAGCCGACCGCCATCTCGCTCTTGTTGCCGGTGGTCAGCACGATCTGGCCGAACTTGTTCGACAGCGCCATCAGCAAGGTGCCGCGGATGCGCGCCTGCAGGTTCTCCTCGGTCGCGTCCTCGGGAAGCGCGCGGAACTCGTCGGCCAGCGTCGCGCGAAACGCGTCGAAGCAGTCGCCGATCGGCAGTTCGTCGTAGCGCACGCCGAGCCGCCCGGCCATCTCGCGCGCGTCGATCGACGAGATCTCGGCCGTGTAGCGCGACGGCATCATCACCGCGCGCACGCGCTCGGCGCCGAGCGCGTCGACGGCGATGGCCAACACCAGCGCCGAGTCGACTCCACCCGACAAGCCGACGATCGCGCCGGGAAAGCCGTTCTTGCCGATGTAGTCGCGCACGCCGAGCACCAGCGCCGAATAGACCTGCTCCTCGGACGACTGCGCGGCGGCGATCGGCCCGGGCAGGAAGTCGGGCGCGGCGCCGTCCCGCTGCTCGAAGTCGACGAGCAGCAGCGCCGGTTCGAAGGCTCGCGCCTGCGCGACCAGTTCGCCGGCGGCGTCGAGCGCGAAGGACAGCCCGTCGAAGACCAGTTCGTCCTGGCCGCCGACCAGGTTGGCCGCCAGCATCGGCAATCCGGCGCCGGCGACGTGCGCGCGCGCCGCATCGAGCCGCAGGTGCTGCTTGTCCCGGTGATACGGCGAGGCATTGAGCACGAGCAGCGCCTGCGCGCCCGCGGCCCGCGCGGCGCGCGCCGGCTCGGGAAACCAGATGTCCTCGCAGATCGCGACGCCGAAGCGCGTGCCGTCGACGTCGAAGACGCAGGCTTGCCGGCCGCGCGCGAAATAGCGCTGCTCGTCGAAGACGGCGTAGTTCGGCAGTTCGCGCTTGCGACAGACAGCGACGACTCGCCCGCGGTGCAGCACCGTCGCGGCGTTGTATCGCCGCGGGCTGCCTTGCGCGGCGCCGTCGTGCACCGGGCTGTCGCCCGCCGGACTGTCGTTCGTTCTGCCTTCGCGCGCCGCGCCTTCGCGCAGCGGGTGGCCGACGACCAGGTACAGATCGAGGGACGCGGTGGCGCGCATCAGCTCTTCGAGCGTCTCGTCGCAGCGGCGCTGGAAGCCGTCGCGCAGCAACAGGTCTTCCGGCGGATAGCCGCAGATCGACAGCTCCGGAGTCAACAGTATCCGCGCGCGTGCTGCTGCCGCCTCGCGGGCAGCGGCGATAATGCGCTGCGCGTTGCCGCCGAAGTCACCGACAGTCTGGTTCAGCTGGGCGGCAGCGATTCGCATGGAGGGATTGAGTGTCGACTGGCCTGCGCAAGAGCCTGAAACCGGAACGAACCAAAGCCGTCGATTATCGCACGCGGATCGTCGACGACCTCGGCGCGGTGCCGGCCGCCGACTGGAATGCGCTGGCCGCTGCGACCGCCGGCGACGAAGGCACGGGCCACGGCAGCGGACTGCAGCCCTTCGTGCGGCACGAATTCCTCGCCGCGCTGGAGGACACCGGCTGCACCGGCGAGGAGGCCGGCTGGCTGCCACGCCACCTGCTGGTCGAGGACTCGGAAGGCCGCCTGCGCGCGGCGGTGCCGCTGTACCTGAAGGCCCATTCCTGGGGCGAGTACGTTTTCGACTGGGCCTGGGCCGACGCCTACCGGCGCCACGGGCTGCGCTACTACCCGAAGTTGCTGTCGGCGGTGCCGTTCACGCCGGTCTGCGGGCCGCGGCTGCTGGCCGCCGACGCGCCGTCGCGGGCCGCGGCCGCCGAAGCGCTGCTCGGACTGGCGCGCGCCAGCGAGCTGTCGTCGCTGCACGTGCTGTTTCCGACGGCGCCCGAAGCGGCGCTGCTCGAGGGGGCCGGCATGATGCCGCGTACCGGCGTGCAGTTCCACTGGCAAAACCGCGGCTGGTCGAATTTCGACGACTTCCTCGCGGCGCTTGCGCAACCGAAGCGCAAGAAGATCCGCGCCGAGCGTCGCAGGGTCGCCGACGCCGGCGTGCGCATCGAGCGACGCCATGGCACGGAGATCCGCGAGCGCGACTGGGCCTTCTTCGTTCGCTGCTACGAGAACACCTACGAGGCCCACGGCGGCATGCCGTACCTGAACCGCGCGTTCTTCGAGCAGATCGGCAGCAGAATGCCCGAGCACCTGGCGCTGGTGCTGGCCGAACTCGACGGCCGGTCGGTCGCGGCCAGCTTGCTGATGCTCGACCGGCAGCGCGTCTACGGGCGCTACTGGGGCGCGATCGCGCACATCCCCTGCCTGCACTTCGAGCTCTGCTACTACCAGACGATCGAGCTGGCGCTCGAACGCGGCCTGCCGGTCATCGAAGGGGGCGCGCAGGGCGAGCACAAGATGGCGCGCGGCTTCGAGCCGGTGGCCACGCGCTCGCTGCACTGGCTCGCCGAACCGGCCTTCGCCGACGCCGTCGACCGGTTCCTGGTCCGCGAGACCGGCGCGCTCGATGCCTACCTGTCCGAACTCGACGAGCGCTCGCCGTTCAGGGGCGAGCCGCCCGCAGCATCGCCGTTCGTGCAGCGACCCGGTGCAGACTAGGAGGCTGTCGGCCGTGGCAGAGCCGCGGCGAGCATTCGCATCGCCGAGTACGCCTAGAAGTGCGGCTTCGAGGCCGCCGACGCGTAGCGCTCGATGCCCTCGACAATCTCGGTCGACGCCTCTTCCGGGCCGCCCCAGCCGGTGACCTTGACCCATTTGCCGGCTTCGAGATCCTTGTAGTGCTCGAAGAAGTGCTGGATCATCGTGAGCCGCTCGGGCGCGATGTCCGATGCCTTCTTCCAGTGCTTGTAGATCGGCAGGATCTTGTCGATCGGCACGGCCAGCAGCTTGGCGTCGCCGCCCGCCTCGTCTTCCATCTTCAGCACGCCGAGCGGGCGGCAACGCACGACGGCCCCGGTGGAGACCGGGAACGGCGTGATCACCAGCACGTCGACCGGATCGCCGTCGTCGGCGATCGTGTGCGGGATGTAGCCGTAATTGCAGGGATAATGCATCGACGTCATCATGAACCGATCGACGAACAAGGCTCCGGTGTCCTTGTCCACTTCGTACTTGATCGGGTCCGAATTCATCGGGATCTCGATGATCACGTTGAAGTCGTTCGGAATGTCATGCCCGGAGCCGACGCGGTCGAGATTCATGATGTGTTCAGCCTGCGAAGTCAGAGCGCAATTGTAACGAACCCGGATTCCCACGAACATGCTGCAGAGCCCTGTCCGCCATCGCCACTTCATCGACAACCGCGACGCCGCACCGGCCGGCGGCGAGAGCATCGAGGTCGTCGACCCGTCCGACGGCAGCGTCTTCGCGCATATCGCGCGCGGCGATGCGCGTGACGTCGACGTCGCCGTCCGAGCGGCGCGTCGCGCCTACGACGGCGACAGCGGCGAAACCGCCGGGGGTGCCTGGGGGCGCAGCAGCGCCGTCGAGCGCGGCCGCCTGCTGCACCGCTGGGGCGAACTGGTCCTCGAACACCGCGACGAACTGGCCGCACTCGAATCGCGCGATACCGGCAAGCCGATCTCGCAGGCCCGCGCCGACGCCACGGCGCTGGCCCGCTACTTCGAGTTCTACGGCGGCGCGGCCGACAAGCTGCACGGACAGACGATCCCCTACCAGCCGGGCTACACGGTGCTCACGGTGCGCGAGCCGCACGGCGTCACCGGTCACATCGTTCCGTGGAACTACCCGATGCAGATCTTCGGGCGCAGCGTCGGAGCGGCGCTGGCCGCGGGCAATGCCTGCGTCGTCAAGCCCGCCGAAGACGCCTGCCTGTCGATCCTGCGCGCAGCCGAACTCGCCGCGGAGGCCGGGCTGCCGGCCGGTGCGCTGAACATCGTGACCGGCCTGGGCGCCGAAGCCGGCCAGGCGCTCAGCGAGCACCCCGGCATCGACCACATCTCGTTCACCGGCTCCACGCTGACCGGCCGGCGCGTAGCCGAGGCCGCGGCCGCCCGCCACTGCCCGGTTACGCTCGAACTCGGCGGCAAGTCGCCGCAGCTCGTGTTCGCCGACGCCGACCTCGACGCGGCGCTGCCGGTGCTGGTCGGTGCAATCGTCCAGAACGCCGGCCAGACCTGCTCGGCCGGCAGCCGGATCCTCGTCGAACGCAGCCTGCGCGACGAACTGCTGACCCGTTTGTCCGAGCGCTTCGCGGCGCTGCGCGCCGGCCCGGCGCAGGACGATCTCGACCTGGGGCCGCTGGTCTCGCGGCGACAGCACGAGCGCGTGCGCCAGTTCCTCGCCGAAGGCGACGCATCCGGGCTGCGGGTCGCCGCGCAGGGGACGGTCGCCGAACACGCCCCGGCCGGCGGCTTCTACCAGGCGCCGGTGCTGTTCGACGAAGTGCCGGCGAGCAACCGCCTGTTCCGGGAAGAAGTCTTCGGCCCGGTGCTGGCGGTCACGAGCTTCGACGACGAGAAGCAGGCGATCGCGCTGGCCAACGGCACCGACTACGGCCTGGTCGCCGGCGTCTGGACGCGCGATGGCGCGCGCCAGATGCGCTTGGCCCGTTCGCTGCGTGCCGGCCAGGTCTTCGTGAACAACTACGGGGCCGGTGGCGGCGTCGAGCTGCCGTTCGGCGGCGTCGGCCACAGCGGCTACGGGCGCGAGAAGGGTTTCGAGGCGCTGTACGGATTCACTGCGCTGAAGACGATCGCGCTGAGGCACGGCTGAGGGCGTCTCGGCCGGGCCGGCCGCGCCTGCAAGACGGCGTGCGTCGGCTCGACGGATTTGCCGTCCAGCCGTGCGCCGGCTCGAACGGGCTCGCCGACGGGCCGTCGCTGCGGATCAGGGCCCCGGGATCGGCAGCGCCCGCGGCGCGTCGGCGTCGTCCAGCGTTTCGTCGACCGTCGCCGGCAGACGCTCGGGGGTCAGCCGCACGCTTTCGTCGCCGAAGGCGGCCAGCGCCGCCTCGCGGTACCAGCGCGCCGCGTCCTCGTCGCGGTCGAGCCGCTCGCATAGCTGTGCGAGCAGCGTCCGGGTCTGCGCGTCGGGGTCGCGGCGCTCGGCGCGCAGCAGGAACTCCTCGGCCTTGCCCCAGAGCTCCTCGGCGGCGCAGATCCGGCCCAGTGC
>JAAZBL010000119.1 GCA_012513825.1 Limnobacter sp.
CCAGGGCAAGGACGTCGATCCGATCATCCAGAAGCTCGACGTCCAGTACCAGCCCGGCCACAACCACTCGTCGATGGGCCAGACGAAGAAGCCAGATGGCAAGTGGCTGCTGTCGCTGAACAAGTTCTCGAAGGACCGCTTCCTGAACGTCGGGCCGCTGAAGCCCGAGTGCGACCAGCTGATCGACATCTCGGGCGACCGGATGGTCATCGTCCACGACAGCCCGACCTTCGCCGAGCCGCACGATGCGACGATCATCCATCGCTCGGTCGTCAATCCGATCCACCTCTGGAAACGCGACGACCCGATGTGGGAAGACGCGCGCAAGCAGGCGGCCGCCGACGGCGTCGACCTCGATTCGGCATCGACCGTCATCCGCGACGGCAACAAGGTGCGCGTCTACATGTACTCGGTGGCGCCGACCTTCAGCATGACCGACTTCACGGTCAAGCAGGGCGACGAGGTCACGGTGATCGTCACCAACCGCGACCAGCTCGAGGACCTGACCCACGGCTTCACGATCGTCAACTACGGCATCGCGATGGAGGTCGGGCCGCAGGCTACGTCGTCGGTCACCTTCACGGCCGACCGCCCCGGCGTCTACTGGTACTACTGCCAGTGGTTCTGCCATGCCCTGCACATGGAGATGAAGGGGCGGATGCTGGTCGAACCGGCCTGACGGCAAACCGGCGCTGCATGGTGAGCCGGTCTCGGGCAGCAGCGGCGTTCCTGGCGGTGCTCGTCTTCGCGGTCGCGGAGGCGTCGCCCGCCGTGGCCGCCGAGGTGCGTATCGCGCCCGGCGATCCGGTCCAGCCCTGGATCGACGGCGCGGCACCCGGCGACGTCGTTCGCCTCGCGCCGGGCGAGCATGCCGGCCCGCTGACGATCGGCCGGTCGATCGCGCTGGTCGGCGACAGCGGCGCCAGGATCGTCGGCACCGGCAAGGGCAGCGTCGTCACCGTCACGGTCGACGACGTTCGCATCGAAGGGCTCGAGATCACCGGCTCGGGCATCGACCTGCCGGCGATGGATTCGGCGGTGCTTGTCATGCGCACGGCGAAGCGGGCGCTGGTGCGCGGCAACCGGCTCGTCGACAACCTGTTCGGCGTCTACCTGCACGGCGCGGCCGATTCGATCGTCGAAGGCAACACGATCGTCGGCCGGCGCGACCTGCGGCTGGCCGAGGCCGGCAACGGCGTTTCGATCTGGAACGCGCCGGGAGCGAAGGTGATCGGCAACAAGATCAGCTTCGGTCGCGACGGCATCTTCGTGAAGGTCAGCCACCACAACAGCTTCGAGAACAACAGCTTCACCGACCTTCGCTTCGCGATCCACTACATGTACACGAACGAAAGCCGGATCGTCGGCAACCGTTCGCGCGGCAACCACGTCGGCTGGGCGATCATGTACTCGCACAACCTGGAGATCCACGACAACGTCTCCGACGACGATCGCGACCACGGGTTGCTGCTGAACTCGACCAATTACTCGAAGATCACCGGCAACGTGGTTCGCAACGGTGGCGAAAAGTGCGTGTTCGTCTACAACGCGCACCGCAACCAGTTGATCGACAACTGGTTCGAGCGCTGTCCGATCGGCATCCACTTCACGGCCGGCTCCGAGGGCAATGCGCTGAGCGGCAATGCCTTCATCGCGAACCAGACGCAGGTCAAGTACGTGGGCACGCGCTTCGTCGAGTGGGCGCACGAGGGGCGCGGCAACTACTGGAGCGACAACCCGGCCTTCGACCTCGACGGAGACGGCCTCTCCGATCGGCCCTACCGGCCCAACGACGTGATGGACGACATCCTGTGGCGGCTGCCGTCGGCGAAGTCGCTGATCAACAGTCCGGCCGTGCAGATGGTGCGCTGGGCGCAGGCGCGCTTTCCGGCGCTGCATCCGGGAGGCGTGATAGACAGCGCGCCGCTGATGCGCCCGCCCAGCGTGCCCGAGCCGCCGAGCCTGCCGGCGCCGACCAGGCGATCCGGCCCGGCAGCGACCGGTGGTGGCTCCTCGGCGGCGACGATGATGGGAGGCGCCGAGTGATCACGATCGCCGAATGGCGCAATGTCACGAAACGCTACGGCAGCGTCACCGCGGCCCAGGACGTCACGCTCGAACTCGAGCCGGGCGAAGCCACCGCGCTGGTCGGGCACAACGGAGCCGGCAAGACGACGCTGATCAAGCTGCTGCTCGGGCTGATCCGCCCCGACGAAGGCAGCGTGCGTGTGGCCGGCGTCGATCCGGCCGGTGCGCGCGGCGCCGAGGCGCGTCGAGCGCTCGGCTTCCTGCCCGAGAACGTGGCCTTTCACGGCGCGATGACCGGCACCGAACTGCTGGCCTTCTATGCGCGGCTCAAGCGCCAGCCGCAGGCCAACAACCGCGAGCTCCTCGAGCGCGTGGGGCTGTCGCATGCGGCCGACCGGCGCGTGTCGACCTATTCGAAGGGCATGCGGCAGCGGCTCGGAATCGCGCAGGCGCTGATCGGCGTGCCGAAACTGCTGTTGTTCGACGAGCCCACCAGCGGGCTCGATCCGGCCTCGCGCGCCGACGTCTTCGCACTGATCGACACGTTGCGCAAGGGCGGCGCCACGGTGCTGGTGTCGACGCACGCGCTGGCCGAGATCGAGCAGCACGTCGACCGCGTCGCGATCATGCACCGCAGCCGCCTGATCGCCGCAGGCACGATGGCCGAGCTGCGCCGCGGCGCCGAGGCCGACGCCCGGCTGCGCGTGCGGGTCGTGCCCTGCAGCACCGGCCGGGTACTCAAGCAACTGCCCGAGATCGTCCGTTGCGTCCAGCGCAGCGACGCCGAGCTGGTGCTGATGATGCCGGCAGGCCTCAAGATGGACGTGCTGCGCGTGCTGCTGGCGATGCCCGAGGTCGTGCTCGACGTCGAGGTGACCGCGCCGGGACTGCAGCAGCTCTACGGTCAGCTCGTGGACACCGTGGAGGATCCGGCATGAACGTGCTGCTGCTGGCGATGCAGGAGATCCGCGTCGGCCTGCGCAATCGCTGGGTCGTCGCGACGACGCTGCTGCTGGCCGCGCTGTCGCTGTCGCTCGTGCTGCTGGGCAGCGCGCCGACCGGCACCGTCAAGGCCGACCCGCTGGCGGTCATCGTCGTGAGCCTGGCCAGCCTGACGATCTTCCTGGTGCCGCTGATCGCGCTGCTGCTTTCCTTCGACGCGATCGTCGGCGAACACGAACGCGGCACGCTGATGCTGCTGCTCGCCTATCCGGTCGCGCGCTGGCAGGTCATCGTCGGCAAGGTGCTCGGGCACACGGCGATCCTCGCGATCGCGACGCTGATCGGCTACGGGGCGGCCGCTGCCGCGCTGTGGATCAAAGGCGACGTGGCCGATGCCGCCTGGGGGCCGTTCGCCGCGATGGTCGGCACCTCGATCCTGCTCGGGGCGGCCTTCGTGGTCATCGGATGCCTGGCGAGCACGCTGGTGCGCGAGCGTGCCACCGCCGCCGGGCTCGCCGTCGCGGCATGGCTGCTGTTCGTGCTGATCTACGACACGGCGCTGCTCGGCGTGCTGGTCGCCGACCAGGGACGCCTGGTCGGCGAGCAGGCGCTGAGCGCGCTGCTGCTGCTCAATCCGGCCGACGCCTATCGGCTGTTCAACATGACGGCCAGCGAGAGCGTTTCGGTCTACAGCGGCATGGCCGGTCCCGGCGACGCGAGTTCGCTGCCGGCTCCGGTCTTTCTCGCGGCGCTGGTCGCCTGGGTGCTCGTGCCGCTGGTCCTTGCCATTCTTGCCTTCCAGAGGAGATCGATCTGATGCCTGCGAGTCCGCGCGGGGTGCTGTTCGCGTCGATGCTGGCCGCGGCTGTCGCGCTGGCCGCTTGCGAGCGCTCGACGCCGACGGCCGCCGCGCCGCCGCCGATCGAGGTCACCGCCGATGCCACCGGCCACTATTGCGGGATGCTGCTGGCCGAGCACGAGGGCCCGAAGGGCCAGATCCATCTGGCCAGCCGCAGCGAGCCGGTCTGGTTCTCGTCGGTGCGCGATACCGTCTCGTTCCTGAGACTGCCCGAGGAGGCGCGCGACATCGCGGCCGTCTACGTCAACGACATGGGCAAGGCCGCGAATTGGGAAGACCCCGAAGACGGCACCTGGATCGACGCGCGCGAGGCCTGGTTCGTCATCGAGAGCGACCGGCGCGGCGGCATGGGCGCGCCCGAGGCCGTGCCCTTCTCCGAACAGGCAGCGGCCGAGCAGTTCCAGGCTGCGCACGGAGGCCGGGTCGTGAAGCTGGCCGACATCCCCGACGATTACGTGCTCGGCCCGGTCGAGGCTTCCGATCACGGTGGCCAGCACGACCGGCATGCCGGCGATCATTCGACCGGCGATTCCGGCCACGCTCGACCGGCCGGCCATGCCGGCCCCGCTCACTGAGAGGTCCACGATGACGACGCGTCGACGCTTCCTCGCCATTGCCGCTTCGAGCGCCGCCTTTGCCGGGCTGCCGCCGCTGCGCGCGGCAGCGGCCGACCTCCCGGCCAGCTCCGTCTGGCGGGGCACTGCGCTGGGGGCGGCGGCATCGATGACGCTCGTGCATCCCGATCGCGCCCATGCGCGCGCGACGATCGCGCGCTGTGTCGACGAGATCGCGCGCCTCGAAACGATCTTCAGCCTCTATCGCAGCGATTCGGCGCTCGTGCGGCTGAATCGCGACGGCCGGCTCGACGAGCCGCCCGGCGAGCTGGTCGAGCTGCTTTCGTTCGCGCTCGCGCTGGCCCGTCGCAGCGGCGGCGCCTTCGATCCGACCGTGCAGCCGCTGTACCGGCTCTACGCCGATCACTTCGCGCGGCCCGGCGCCGAGCCCGAGGGTCCTCCGCCGGCCGAGATCGCCGCCGTGCTGGCCTCGGTCGACCACGAGGCGGTCGAAGTCGAGGCGGCATCGATCGCGCTGCGGCGCCCGCGAATGGCGATCACGCTGAACGGCGTCGCGCAGGGCTTCGTCACCGACCGGGTCGGCGCGCTGCTGCGGCGGGCCGGCTTCGAAAACGTGCTGATCGACATCGGCGAGGCCTTGGCAATCGGCCGTCGCGCCGACGGCCGGGAATGGCGCGCGGCCGTCGCCGACCCGGTCCAGCCGGGGCACATGCTGTTCGAACTGGCGATGGGCGGGGATCCGGGCAGGCTGCCGGCACTCGCGACTTCGTCGGGCAGCGGCACCCGCTTCGGCCCCGCGACGCGCCTGCACCATCTGCTCGACCCGCGCAGCGGCGGCAGCGCCGATCACCATGCCGCCGTGTCGGTCGCGGCGCCGCAAGCGACGCTGGCCGACGGCCTGTCGACCGCCCTGTCGATCGTGCCGCCGGCGCAAGCGGCGTCGCTGCTCGCATCCTGGCCCGAGGCGCGTGCCTGGTTCGTCGATGCGGCGGGTCGCGTCAGCACCGAGGGGGCCGGTGCCGACGGGCGAATCGGCTGAGCGCGATCACCTGACCATCGGGCAGCCGCCGTCGGCCATCGGCCGGAATGCCTGTTCGCCGGGGATCTTGGCCAGGACCTTCATGTAGTCCCATTCCCCGGACGATTCCTGCGGCGTCTTGACCTGCAGCAGGTACATCGGGTGAAGCTTGCGGCCGTCGGCCCGGATCGTGCCCTGGCCGAACAGCGGGTCGTCGGTCGGCAGGGCCTTCATCGCGGCGACGATCTCGGCGCCGCGGGTCGGGTCGCCGACCTTCTCCACCGCCTTCAGGTAGTGGACGATCGACGCGTAGACGCCGGCGTGCATGTCGTTGGGCATCATCTTCTTCGGATGGCGGGCCTGGAAGCGCCTGGCCCATTCGCGCGTACCGTCGTCCAGGTCCCAGTAGAACGGCGCGACCGAAATCAGGCCCGAAGACGCCTGCTGGCCGAGGCCCGGCACGTTCGTGATGCCGAAGATCAGGCCGACGAGCTTCTGATCCTTGCCCAGCCCGAACTCGGCCGCCTGCTTCAGTGCGTTCGTCAGGTCGCCGCCGGCGTTCGCGAAGGCCACGACATCGGCCTTCGATGCCTGCGCCTGCAGCAGGAACGACGAAAAGTCGTGCGCGCCGAGCGGGTGGCGCACTGCGCCGAGCACCTTGCCGCCTTGCGCGACGACCTCGTCGGCCGCCTGTTTCTCGAGATCGTGCCCGAACGCGTAGTCGGCGGTGATGAAATACCAGCTCTTGCCGCCCTGCTCGTAGACGGCGCGGCCGAGCGAATGCCCGTAGGCCCAGGTGTCGTAGGTCCAGTGCACGGCGTTCGGCGAGCACTGCGCGCCGGTCAGCGCGGCCGATCCGGCGCCCGAGGCCAGCAGCACGCGGTTCTTGTCGCGCACGATCTGGTTGGCCGCGAGCGCGACGGCCGAGTTCGGCAGGTCGACGATCGCGTGCACGTTGTCGGTATCGATCCAGCTCCGCGTGATGCCGGCGCCGACGTCGGCCTTGTTCTGGTGGTCGGCCGAGACGATCTCGACCTTCAGCTTGCCGCTCCCGGCGACATCCTCGGCGGCCATCTCCGCTGCCAGCACCGAACCCGGGCCCTGGAAGTCGGCGTAGACGCTCGACATGTCGTTGAGCACGCCGATCCGCACGAGGGCCTGGGCCTGCGCCGGCTGCGCATGGGCCAGCGAACCGAGTGCGAATGCAGCGCCCAGCAGCGAGGCCGCGATGCGCTTGTGCGAGGCCGAGCGCGTGGGCGACGCCGCGATGCGTGTGTCGATGGTATTGGACAATTGCTCCTCCTTCTTCTTTCGGGTCGGCTCGGAAAAGTCGGGTTGGCCGGCGTGGCTCAGTCCGGCGAGTGCGGTGGGGAATCGTCGATCCGGGACGGCGGCGCCTGCGCCTGCGCTGCGAGCAGCGCGCAGGCGGTTTCGACGAGCGTCTCGTCGTCGACCTGCTCGCCCAGGGTGTCGCGCAGTACCGAGTCGCCCATCATCAGTGCATAGGCGAGGTAGGCGCGCGTGCGAGCCGGTCCCGGCGCAAATCCGAGTTCGACGAAGCACTGTTCGAAGAATTGCAGCCGTATCAGGTCGACTTCCTGGACCGCCCGCCGTGTGGCGCCGTCGCGCCGGCCCCACTCGCGCACGCTCATTTCGACGGCGGTGGCCGGCGCCGAGAAGCGCCGGCGGGGCAGCGACAGCAGTTCCCGCAGCCGCGTGGCTGCGTTGGTCGCCGTTCGCGTGAGGCGCGAAACCACGCCGAGCGTCATGCGACGACGCCAGTCGTCGAGCATTGCGCGCAGCAGTCCGGCGCGGTTCCGGAAGTGCCAGTAGAAACTGCCCTTCGTGACGCCGAGCTTCCGGCACAGCACCGAGATCTGAACGCCGCGGATGTTGTCGCTGGCCAGCAGTGCGTTGGCGGCGGCGAGCCAGTCGTCGGCGCCGAGCGCGCGGGCCCGCGACGGGATGGCTGCCGAGCGCTGCGACCGTGACGGTGCGGCGTCTACCTGGATGTCTCCCTTCAACGAGCTCTCCATACCCCTGGGTATGGTGACCTTAGTGGCAAGCGCAGCAGAATGCACGCGGCGGCGCCGCAACGCGGCCTGGGCGTGCCCGCGGATCGCCGCACAGGTTCGATAGACTCTGCCAATGCGCCTGGACCGGGATTCGAGATCGTCGCTGTTGCTGTTCGCCCAGCAGGCCTTGTCGCGGGCCGCCGGTGCGCCGCTGGTCGCCGGCAACTGCGCGCGAATCCTTCGCGACGCGACCGAGAACTATCCGGCCTGGCTGCAGGCGATTCGCGGAGCGCGTTCGGTCATTCACTTCGAGAACTACATCATCGCCAACGACCCGGTCGGCCGCGAGTTCGCCGAGGCGCTGGCCGAGCGGGCGCGCGCCGGCGTGCGCGTTCGCGTGATCCACGACTGGATGGGCGGCCTGGGCTCCGGTTCGCGGCGGTTGCTCGCGTCGGTCGCGGCGGCCGGCGCCGAAGTGCGCCTGTTCAACCCGCCGCGCTTCGATGCGCCGTTCGGCTGGCTGTCGCGCGACCACCGCAAGATGATGAGTGTCGACGGCGAGATCGGCTTCGTCAGCGGCTTGTGCGTCAGCGCGAAGTGGGCCGCCGATCCCGAGACCGGGCGCGAGCCCTGGCGCGATACCGGCGTCGAGATTCGCGGGCCGGCGGTCGCCGACATCGACCGCGCGTTCGCCGAGACCTGGGCCGAGATCGGCGCGCCGCTGCCGCCCGGCGAACCCGACGGCAAGGAAGGGGTGCCCGCCCCGGTCGGCAAGGTGTCGCTGCGCGTGCTCGCGTCGGTGCCGAACGTGGCCGCCGTCTACCGGCTCGACCAGTTGATCGCTTCGATGGCCAAGGAAACGCTGTGGCTGACCGATGCGTACTTCGTCGGCATTCCGCCGTACGTGCAGGCCTTGCGCGCGGCCGCCGCCGACGGGGTCGACGTCAGGCTGCTCGTGCCGGGCGCCAGCGACCTGCCGATCGTGGCCTCGTTCTCGCGCACCGGTTACCGGCCGCTTCTCGAGGCCGGCGTGCGGGTCTTCGAATGGAACGGTCCGATGCTGCACGCGAAGACCGCCGTTGCCGACGGCAAGTGGGCCCGGATCGGATCGAGCAACCTGAACCTCGCGAGCTGGATCGGCAACTACGAGCTCGACGTCGCCGTCGAGGATCGCGATTTCGCCGAGGACATGGAACGGATGTTCGAGGAAGACCTCGCAAACGCGACCGAGATCCTGCTCAGCGACAAGCGGCGCGTGCACACGACGCGGCCACGGCCGCGCCGGCACCCGCGGCGCGACGGCAAGCCCGGTTCGCGGGGCAGCGCCGGGCGAGCGGCAGCCGGGGCGCTGCGGATCGGCAACACCGTCGGCGCCGCGATCACGAACCGGCGCATTCTCGGGCCGGCCGAGGCGGGCATGATGAACGTCGCGGGCGCCGTGCTGCTGCTGCTGTCCGGCATCGCGATCCTGTGGCCGCGCGCGGCCATGTTCCCGCTCGCAGCGATCGGGAGCTGGCTCGGCATTTCCTTCCTCGTCAAGGGTTACCGGCTGCGTTCGCGCAAGTAGCCGCAGCCCGCGACTCGCTACGTTTCCGTCATCGGCAGGCCACGTGACCGCGACCTCCGCACGCCCGATCCTCCAGGTCTTCGGCAGCCGCCGCATCGCGGCAATGCTGCTGCTCGGTTTCGCCAGCGGGCTTCCGCTGGCGCTGTCCTCGGGCACGTTGCAGGCCTGGCTGACCGTCGAAGGGCTCGACATCACGACGATCGGCTTCTTCGCGCTGGCGGGGTTGCCGTATACGTTCAAGTTCGTCTGGGCGCCGCTGGCCGATCGGTTCGAGCCGCAGCTGCTCGGCGGACGACGGCGAAGCTGGCTGCTCGTCACGCAGTTCGGCCTGGCGGCGCTTTGCCTCGCGATGGCAACGCTGGACCCGAAGACCTCGGTCGCCGCCGTCGGCGCCTGCGCGGTCGCGATCGCGTTCCTGTCGGCGTCGCAGGACATCGTCTTCGACGCCTATCGCACCGACCTGCTCGACGAACGCGAGCGCGGCGCAGGCGCTGCCGTGTCCGTGCTCGGCTACCGGCTCGCGATGCTGGTCTCCGGCGGGCTGGCGCTGATCATCGCCGACCAGTGGCTCGGATGGCCGAACATGTTCCGGCTGATGGCCGGGCTGTTCGGACTGATGGCGCTGGTCACGCTGTGGTCGCCGAAACCGGCGCCGGCCGAAACGCTGCGCAGCGACGTGCGCCGCGAGCTGACCGGTTTCGTCGCGATGATCGGTGTCGGCGTCGCGAGCTTCTGGCTGCTGCAGCAGTTGCCGTGGCACTGGATGGGCAGCGGACGTTTCGCCGATCTTGCGGCGAAGACGATCTCGCTGGTGATCGCGCTCGTGCTGGCGCTGCAGGCTGCGCGCCGGGCAGGCTTTCCATCGTTCCTGGCGCCCTGGGACGCGTTCTTTTCGCGCGAGCGCGCCGCCTGGCTGCTTGCGCTGATCGTGCTGTACAAGCTCGGCGACGCCTTCGCCGGCAGCCTGTCGACGAGTTTCCTGATCCGGGGCGCGGGCTTCTCGCCGACCGAGGTCGGTGCGGTCAACAAGGTGCTGGGACTGGCGGCGACGATCGTCGGCGCGCTGGCTGGCGGGGCCTGGCTCGCGAAGCGGCCGCTGTACCACTCGCTGATGCTGTTCGGCGTGTTGCAGGCGGTCTCGAACTTCGGCTACTGGCTGATCTCGGTGCTGCCGAAGAGCTATGCATTGATGGCCACTGCGATCGGCTTCGAGAACCTCTGCGGAGGCATGGGCACGGCGGCGTTCGTCGCGTTTCTGATGGCGCTGACCGACCGGCGCTTCTCGGCTGCGCAATACGCGCTGCTGTCGGCACTGGCCGCCGTCGGTCGGGTCTACGTCGGGCCGGTGTCGGGCGTCATGGTGGCGGCCTTCGGCTGGCCGGTCTTCTTCGTGTTCAGCGTCGTCGCCGCGGTGCCGGGCTTGCTGCTGCTGGCCTGGCTGCGCCCGCAGGTGCTCGCGCTCGACCGCAGGACGCGCGCGCCAGGTGCGGGGCGTGTCGAGCGGGCCGGCGACGCAGGCGCGTCCCGCGCGGCAGGGTGATTCCGTCGGCGCGCGGGCTCGTAGACGCCGGCCTTTCCGCCGCCTGGTGCCGGTGGCATAGTGACGGAATGCGCCGCCCTCTGGCGCCGGGAGGCTCGCCGTGTCGAGTCCTGGTCCCGATACTGCCGGAACCGCAGCCCACCGGGCGCGGGCGCTCGACGCCTTGCCCGGACCGGGTGCCTTGCCCGTTCTCGGCAACGTACTGCAGCTCGAACTGCCGAGGCTGCATCAGCAACTCGAGGACTGGGCCGCGCAGTACGGCGCCATCTATCGGCTGCAGATCGGCCGGCAGCGCTTCGTCTGCATTGCCGATCCGGACCTGATCGGCGCGATCCTTCGACTCCGCCCCGAACACTGGCGCCGTGTGCGACGCCTCGAGCAGATCGCCCGCGAGATCGGCGCGAACGGGGTGTTCTCGGCCGAGGGGGCGAGCTGGTCGCGCCAGCGCCGGATGGTGATGGCGGCCTTCGACCCCGGACACCTGAAGCGCTTCTTTCCTCGTCAGGTCCTGATCACCGAAAGGCTGCTGGCGCGCTGGCAGCGGGCTGCGGACAGCGGGCTTGCGCTGGAACTGCAGCCGGAGTTGATGCGTTACTCGGTCGACACCGTGGCGGGGCTCGCCCTCGGCGTCGACGTCGACACGATCGAGGAGCAGCAGGATCCGCTGCAGCGGCACCTCGATACGGTGTTGCCGGTGGTGTTTCGCCGCCTGAATGCGCCGCTGCCTTACTGGCGCTGGATCCGCCTGCCAGCGGATCGCGACTTCGACCGGCATCTGGCGCAAATGCACCGGATCATGCGCGAGATGATCGACAGCGCGCGGAAGCGGATGCGCGCAGCGCCGTCTCTCGCCGAGCACCCGACCAACCTGCTCGAGGCGATGCTGGCGGTGCGCGACACCGACGGCGACGCGCTGAGCGAGGAGGAACTGGTCGGCAACGTGTTCACGATCCTGCTCGCCGGCGAGGACACGACTGCCAACACGTTGGCCTGGACCCTCTGGCTGCTGCACGAAGATCGCGACTGCTGGCTGCGCCTGGTCGACGAAGCGGATCACGTGCTCGGCGATCAGGACATGCCGCGCAGCTTCGATGCGCTGCGCGAGTTCGCGTGGTTGGCTGCCTGCGTCGACGAGAGCATGCGGCTGCGGCCGGTGGCGCCGTTGATCTACCTCGAGACCCAGCGGGACACGGCACTCGGAGGCCTGGCCATCCCCAGGGGCACGGGCGCCATCCTGCTGATGCGGTTCGCGGCGATCGACGCCGGGCGGCTGCCCGATGCCGGCAGCTTCGATCCGCAGCGCTGGCTCGATCGCGGGTCGTCGCAGCGGGCGAGCCTGAACCACGTGACGCGGCCGTTCGGCGGAGGCCCGCGGCTATGTCCCGGTCGCTATCTCGCGCTGCTCGAAACGAAGATGCTGCTGTCGATGCTCGCGCGAAACTTCGAGCTGGTCGATGTCGCTACCGCGAGCGGCGGTGCGCCGCCGGAACGGATGGCGTTCACGATGCATCCGGAAGGGCTTCGGATGAGGCTGGCCCGACGACTGCATTGACGATGGCTTGCGACCTCCGAATCTCAGCCGCGCGGCGCGCCGAGTGCCTCCGAGATCTGCGCGGCGGTCTGCTGCAGCTCCGGCAGCAGCCTTCGGCGCATCGCATCGAGCCCCGTGCGCGAAGCCTGCACGCCCACGTTGAGCGCTGCGACGACCTCGTTGCCGGGGCCGCGCAGCGGGACGGCGATCGATCGCAGCCCGCTTTCGAGTTCCTGGTCGAGGATGCAGTAGCCGTCGCGACGCGCCTGCAGGATCCGGCGCTTCAGCTCGGCGGGGTCGGTCACGCTGCGCTCGGTGCAGGCGCGCAGCGGCAGCGCTTCGGCGATGGCGCGATCGAGCTCGGCGTCGGGCAGCGCGGCCAGCAGCACGCGCCCGAGCGATGTCGCATGCGCCGGCAGTCGCGAACCGATCCCCAGGTTGATCGACATGATCCGCGTCTGGGTCGGCACGCGCGCGACGTAGACGATCTCCTGTTCGTCGAGGACCGCGGCCGAGCAACTCTCGTGGATCTTCTCGACCAGCTCGACCATGTACGGCTGCACGAGGTGCCAGACGCCCTGCGCGTGCAGGTAGGCGAAGCCGAGCTTCAGTACGCGGGGCCGCAGCCGGAACAGCCGGCCGTCGGTCTCGGCGTAGCCGAGTTCGCACAGCGTCAGCAGCAGCCGCCGTGCGCCGGCGCGCGTGAGCCCGGTGCGCTGTGCGACCTGCGACAGCGTCATGGCCGGATGTTCGTTGTCGAAGGCTTCGATGACCGCCAGCCCGCGCGCGAAGGACTGGACGAAATTGCTTCGCTCCTCCGCGCCCGAAGCGGGGTCGGCCTCATGCGCGACGTCCGAGGACGCGTGGACGCCTTCGGCGCCGGCCGCGATCGACGTGGCTTCGTCGTCGCCGCGCGCGGTCGACGGCAAGGTTGACAGCGACCCGGTCCCGGCTTCTAATTGCGGGTTCATGTTCGTAATTAGAACATTTGTGCGCACAGCGCACAACTCCGACTCCATTCGGCGAAACGCCCGGTCTCGCCGCGCCCACAGGGGGAATACACGATGATCGACAAGACGGTGGCCAGCCTCGAAGCGGCCGTGGCCGGCATTCACGACGGCGCGACGATCATGATCGGCGGCTTCGGCGGCGCAGGCATGCCGGCGGAACTGATCGACGCGCTGATTGCGCAAGGCGCCACCGATCTGACGATCGTCAACAACAATGCGGGCAACGGCGAGACCGGGCTCGCCGCGCTGCTGAAGGCAGGTCGCGTGCGCAAGATCCTCTGCTCGTTTCCGCGCCAGGCCGACTCCTGGGTCTTCGACGAGCTGTACCGCAGCGGCCGGATCGAGCTGGAACTGGTGCCGCAGGGCAATCTCGCCGAGCGCATTCGCGCGGCGGGCGCCGGGATCGGCGCCTTCTTCACGCCGACCGGCTTCGGAACGCAACTGGCCGAAGGCAAGGAAACGCGCAACATCGGCGGGCGCGACTACGTGCTCGAGTATCCGATCCACGCCGACTTCGCATTGATCAAGGCCGAGAAGGGCGATCGCTGGGGCAACCTCGTCTATCGCAAGACCGCGCGCAACTTCGGCCCGATCATGGCGACGGCCGCCCGATGCGCGATCGCGCAGGTGTCGGAGATCGTCGAACTCGGAGCGCTCGATCCCGAAGCCATCGTCACGCCCGGCATCTTCGTCAAGCGCGTGGTCCAGGTCAGCCAGTCGCCGGCCGCTGCGGCTGCCAGCCACGGCGCGACCGAAGCAGCCGCCTGAACAGGCCCTCAACGAATCCGGAACACCTCGCGATGAACAAACTGACCCGAGCCCAGATGGCCGCGCGCGTGGCGCGCGACATTCCCGACGGCGCCTACGTCAATCTCGGCATCGGCCTGCCCACGCTGGTCGCCAACCACCTGCCGGAAGGCCGCGAGATCGTCCTGCAAAGCGAGAACGGCATTCTGGGGATGGGGCCGGCGCCCGAGAAGGGCCTCGAAGACTGGGACCTGATCAATGCCGGCAAGCAGCCCGTCACCGAACTGCCGGGCTGCGCCTATTTCCATCACGCCGATTCGTTCGCGATGATGCGCGGCGGTCACCTGGACTTCTGCGTGCTCGGCGCGTTCCAGGTATCTGCCGGCGGCGACCTGGCGAACTGGCATACCGGCACGCCCGACGCGATTCCGGCCGTCGGCGGCGCGATGGATCTGGCGATCGGTGCCCGGCAGGTCTTCGTGATGATGGAGCACCTGACCAAGAGCGGCGAAAGCAAGCTGGTCGAACGCTGCACGTATCCGCTGACCGGCATCGGCTGCGTCAGCCGGGTCTACACTGATCTCGCGGTCATCGACGTCACGCCCGAGGGGCTGGTCGCGACCGAATGGGTCGAAGGCCTGGACTTCGACGAACTGGCCAGGCTCACCGCGGCGCCGCTGCGGCGTGGCGACAAGACAGGCAACTGAAAAGGAAAGCGATCATGAGAGAAGTCTTCATCTGCGACGCGGTCAGGACCCCGATCGGACGCTACGGCGGTTCGCTGTCGGCCGTGCGTACCGACGACCTCGGTGCGATCCCGCTGCGCGCGCTGCTTCAGCGCAATCCGAAGCTCGACCCGAAGGCCATCGAGGAGGTGATCTTCGGCTGCGCCAACCAGGCCGGCGAGGACAACCGCAACGTCGCGCGGATGTCGCTGCTGCTGGCCGGTTATCCGGTCGAGGTGCCGGGCGCCACCGTGAACCGCCTGTGCGGCTCGGGCATGGATGCGGTCGGCACGATCGCGCGTGCGATCCGCACCGGCGAGATGGACCTCGCGGTCGCCGGCGGCGTCGAGAGCATGTCGCGCGCGCCCTTCGTGATGCCGAAGGCAGAGAGCGCGTTCTCGCGCGCCAACGCCGTCTACGACACGACGATCGGCTGGCGCTTCGTCAACCCGTTGATGAAGAAGGAATACGGGATCGACTCGATGCCCGAAACCGCCGAGAACGTCGCCACCGATTTCGGCGTCTCGCGTGCCGACCAGGACGCGATGGCGCTGCGCAGCCAGCAGCGCGCGCTGGCCGCACAAGAGA
>JAAZBL010000120.1 GCA_012513825.1 Limnobacter sp.
GCATGGACGGCCTGGACTTCCTCCAGGGACAACGCACCGTCGCTGTTCGTGTCCATCATGGCCATCATCATCGTCAGCATGCCCGGGCCCATGCCGCCGCGCCTCATCCCGTGGCCCATCCCGCCGCGCCTGATCCCGTGCCCCATCCCGGGCGCTCCGCCGGGCCCCCCTCGCATCCACGGCTGCCCCGGATCGCCCGACATCATCCCTGCGGAGAGCATCATTGCCGCGCGAAGCGTCTGGATGTGTCGCTGCAGCAGTCGCTGTCGCTCGCTGTCGGAGGTGGCGCTGGCAATGTCTTCGGCTTCCTGTTGCAGGCGTTTTGCATTCTCGACCAGTCGGGAGGCCGTGGCAGCCGGAGCAGTCCGGTCTGCCGGGGCGCTCGCGGTCGATGTCGACTGCGAGGTCGATGTCTGGGCCTCGGTGCTGCGGTCCGCGACGGCGAAGGCCGAGGTCATGCCCAACAGCGAGAGAACCATTGCGCTTGTCAAGAGCTTCGTGCTCATCAGTTTCTCCTTCCCTTCGATCGCCTGCGTCGGCCAGGGGCGCACGCGGCGACCTTTAGCGTAGCGCTTGGCGAAGAGCGGATGGGACACCTCGACTTGTCTTCGTGTGTCCTGTGTCAATCGTCCGGCCCGGAATTCCACAGGCGGCCCGCACCGAGCAGCAGCAGCGAGCGGTTCTCGAGCGCATCGACGCGCGCGCTGCTCGCCGAAAGCAAGGCCTCGAGGGCCTGGCGACGCGCAAGCAATACCTCGGCCAGCCCCGTTTCCCCGAGCTGGTTGGCCTTGGCCACGCGCTCGGCCACCTGGGCCTGCGCCTGGGCGGCCTGTTCGGCGACCTGCCAGCGGGAGACGTCCGACTCCACCGCCGACCGGAGCGACCGGATCTCCCCGCTCATGCGACGAAGTCGAGCGTCGGCAAGATGCTCGAAGGTATCGGCCCTCGCCCGGTTGGCGTCGGCTGCTGCGCGCCTGGCTTCGCCACCGATCGGAATCGAAACGTAGACACCGATGATTCGCTCGTTGCCGCCGCGCTCGGCCCCGTACCGCACGCCGACCGTCGGGTCGGCGCGGCGCTCGGCGTCTGCGCGCTCGCTCTCGAGCCGGCTGCGCAGCGCAGCGGCACGAGCCAGCCGAAGCCCGGGATCCTCTTGCATCGCACTCTCCGCAAGTGCCGCCAGATCGAAGCCGGGAAGCCCCGGGGCCGGGCGCGCCGGATTGGCAGGTGGCGATACCTGCGGGAACTGCTCGCGAAGGACGAGCTCCGTTCGACGGACCCGTTCACTGGCTAAGCGGGCAGCCGCCTCGGCCTGCGTCGCGGCGGCTTGCGCCTGCAAGGCTTCGAGCCGCGAAGCGTCGCCGAGCTGCCTGCGGCGAGCGATCCCCGCCAGCTCACGGGCGCCGAGCTCCGCCTGGCTACGCAACACCTCCGCCGCATCGTGTTCGCGCAGCCACTGGTACCACAGCGTGAGGAGCCGCTTCGAGGCCTCGTGCCGCGCATCGGCCAGCGCGACAGACGCTTCGGCAACGCGCTGGTCACCGAGTCGCCGATCCAGCTGCGCCTTGCCGGGCAGTCGCAGCGGCCGCTCGAGCGAGACTTCCCACTCGTTGAAGCGCGCTCTTCCCGACGTCTCGTCGGCTCGCCGGCGCTGATAGTCGACGCGCGTCGACCATTCGTGCGGTCCGCTTGCGAGCTGCCTGCGCTCGGCGAGGCTGGCCTGCCCAAGCGCGAGCGCCGCGCGGACCTCCGGCGAATCGTCGATTGCAGCGCGCACCTGCTCGATCGGTGGAAGTTCGGCCGGGTAGTCGCCGGGTGCAGCGAGCACCGGCAGCGCCAGCAGAAACGCGAACAGGCCCAGGCATCGGTGCGTTCTCATGACAACATCCCGCAACTGCGCAACTCCAAGGTCCAGTAGTACAGATTCGCCTCGGGCAATGCCGCGCGCAGATAGCCGCGCAGTCTTGCCAGCGAGTTCGAATTCAGCGCGATCTCGAACTTCACGCGCCGCCCCTGTCCGCGCACCCGCTCGTTGCCGGACTCGAGCTCGAGGCCGGCGCCGTGGCCGCTGGCGAGACTCGTCGTGAAGCCCGCTGCGATATCGGGCGCATCTAGCAGCAGGTCGCTCACCGTCTCCTCGAGTGCCGCCGGCACGATCAGCGTGAGCAATGTGTCGGGTCGTTCGGGCATGAGTTCGATTCCTCCAGAGGAAGCGGCGCCGGGCGCCGGGTGCCGAACTGTCGGAACAGCACCGGCAGCAGCAGCAGAGTCAGCAACGTGGAGCTGACAAGCCCCCCGATCACGACGATCGCAAGCGGGCGCTGGATCTCCGAGCCCGGGCCGGTGGCGAACAGCAGCGGCACGAGGCCGAACGCCGCGATCGACGCAGTCATCATGACGGGTCGCAGTCTCCGGCGAGAGCCCTCGACGACCACGTCGTCGATCGGCATCCGGCGAGCGACCAGTTGATTGAAGTGGCTGACCATCACCACGCCGTTGAGCACCGCGACGCCGAGCAGGGCGATGAAGCCGACCGAGGCCGGAACCGACAGGTACTCACCGGAAAGCAACAGTGCGAAGACGCCGCCGATCAGCGCGAAAGGCACGTTGGCAAGCACGAGCACCGCCTGGCGCACCGAGCCGAAGGTCGAAAACAGCAGCAGGAAGATCAGCAACAGCGCCACCGGCACGACGACGGCCAGCCGGGCCGCGGCACGCTGCTGGTTCTCGAACTGGCCGCTCCATTCGAGCCGGTAGCCGACCGGCAGCTGGACATCCGTTGCGAGCAGCGCCTTCGCCTCGTCGACGAAACCGACGAGGTCGCGCCCCCGGACATTGGCCCGGATCGTGACGTAGCGTGCTGCGTTCTCGCGCTCGATCTTCACCGGGCCATCGACCCGTTCGAGCCGCGCCACCGCCGACAGCGGCACCGCGTTGCCGTCGGGCAGCGCAACGCGCAGGTCGCCAAAGCGCGAGGCACTCGTTCGCACGCTCTCGCCGCCACGCAACAGGATCGGCACGCGCCAGCCGGATTCCATCACCACCCCGGCAGACTGCCCCTCGATCATTGCGCGCAGGCTCGACTGCAACTCATCGACCGACAGCCCGAGCCTGCCCGCCGCCAGGCGGTCGATTCGAATCTGCAGGTACTGGACGCCTTCGTTGCGCGACGTGAAAACGTCCTCGGCTCCGGCGATCCCGTCGAGCAGCGTCTCGATCCGGCTCGCGAGCTGCCCGAGTTCTTCCAGGTCGCTGCCGAACACCTTGATCGCGACGTCACCGCGCACCCCGGTGATCATCTCGGAGATCCGCATCTCGATCGGTTGCGTGAACGCGGCGTTCAGGCCCGGGAAATCGGCCGCCACGGCGCGCAACTGGTCGGTGAGCCAGCCCTTGTCCGGATTGCGCCATTGCGCGACCGGTTTCAGGACCAGGAAGCTGTCGGTCTCGTTCAGGCCCATCGGATCGAGGCCCAGCTCGTCGGATCCGGACCGCGCCACGATCCTCGTGACCTCGGGAACGCGCTCGAGGATCGAGCGCTGCACGCGCGAGTCGATCTCGATCGTCTGGTCGAGGCTGATCGACGGCAGCTTCTCGAGCTGCATGATCAGGTCGCCTTCGTCGAGCGTCGGCATGAAGGACTTGCCCAGCAGCGTGTAGGCGCCACCGGCCAGTACGAGCAGGCCCAGGGCAAGCGCGAAGACGATGCGGCCATGGCGCAGTGCCCACTGCAGCGCCGGCATGTACAGCGCCTCGAGCTTGCGCACCAGCCACGGTTCGTGCGCGGCCCGGCGGTGCAGCAACAGAGAAGCAAGAACCGGAATCACCGTGAGCGCCAGCACCAGCGAAGTCGACAGCGCGTAGACGATCGACAGCGCAACCGGCACGAACAGCTTGCCCTCGAGCCCCTGCAGCGAAAGTAGCGGCACGAACACGATGATGATGATGCAGACTCCCGAGACGACCGGCGTCGCGACTTCGCGCACTGCGCGGTAGACGACGTTCAACAGCGGCAGCCTTGCCTGGGCGCCTCCCTCGGCCAGGCGGCTCTCGATGTTCTCGACGACGACGACCGAGCCGTCGACGAGCAGGCCGATGGCGATCGCGAGTCCGCCCAGGCTCATCAGGTTCGCCGACACGCCCGTGTAACGCATCAGGATGAAGGTGCCGAGCGCCGCCAGCGGCAGCGTCAGCGCCACCACCAAGGCCGCCCGCAGGTTGCCCAGGAAAGCGAGCAGCAGGGCAAGCACCAGCACGATCGCTTCGAGCAGCGCTTTCGAGACCGTCCCGACCGCGCGCTCGACGAGCGCCGAGCGGTCGTAGAACGGCTCGATCGTCACCCCCGGCGGAAGCGACCCGGACAGGCTTGCGAGACGCGCCTTGACGTCGGCAAGCACGGTCTGGGCGTTCGCCCCGCGCAAGCCCAGCACGAGGCCTTGCACGGCTTCGCTGCCGTCGCGCGTGACGGCACCATAGCGGGTCAGGCTGCCGATCCTCAATTCGGCCACTTCGGACAGCCGGACCGGCACGCCGCTGCTCAGTGCGACGACGATCTCACCGAGATCGGCCAGATCGTCGATCGCTCCTTCGGTGCGAACGATCAGGACTTCCTCGCCTTCGATCAGCCGTCCCGCGCCGTCATTGCGGTTGTTGCGCTCGATCGCGGCACGCAGGTCGGCGACGCTCAGCCCTCGGGTGGCCAGCAACTGCGGATTCGGGACGACTTCATAGCTGCGGACGAAGCCGCCCAGGCTGTTGACATCGGCCACTCCGCGGATCGTGCGCAGCTGCGGCCGGATCACGCGATCGAGCAGCGCTCGCTTGTCGGCCAGCGACAGCGGTCCCTCGATCGTGAACATGAACATCTCGCCGAGCGGCGTAGTGATCGGCGCCAGGCCGCCGCTGGCCTCCGCGGGGAGCATGCCGGTCGCCGCATCGAGCCGCTCGCCGACCTGCTGTCGCGCCCAGTAGATGTCGGTGCCGTCCTCGAAGTCGATCGTGATGTCGGCAATGCCGTATTTGGTGACCGCACGCAACAAGCGCTGGCGAGGGATGCCGAGCATTTCCTGCTCGATCGGCACCGTGATCCGGCTTTCGACCTCTTCGGGCGTCATGCCGGGCGCCTTGACGATGATCTTGACCTGGGTGGTCGACACATCGGGAAACGCATCGATCGGCAGTTCGCGAAGGGCAACGACTCCGGCCCCGACCAGCAGCGCCGTCAGTACCAGGATCAGGAGACGCTGGGTCAGTGAGAAGTCGACGATTTGGGCGAGCATCGCGACCCCTCACTCGGCCTTGCCGAGGCCGGCCAGCGCCGCCTTCAGCTGACTCGCGCCGCCGCTGACCACGGGCTCGCCTTCGCTCAGCGGCGCTTCGATCACCAGGTCCCGGCCCGATTCGCCGACCGGCTTTGCCGGGACCGCAACGTAGTCCTCGCCGCGATGCGCGAACACGGCCGGCTGCGTCCCCGCCTTGCCCAGGCGCACGAGCGCATTGCCCGGGACAATCCAGAGCTGAGCTGCGCCGCTGTCGCTTCGGGTCGCGATTTCGGCTTCGACGTGCTGGCCGGGATAGAGCCCTTCGAGTCCGGTCGTCATGCGGGCGCGCACCTTCAACGTCTGCCCGTCGCTGACCGCCCGGCCGATGGCAATGACCGAGCCCTGCGCGCCGGGTTCGGGGATTCGCACCGCTACGCCGACCTCGATCCTCGTCGCCGCGGCGAGCGGCAGTTCGATCTCGAGGTCGAGCGGGTCCAGGCGGGCGATCTGGAACAGCGTGGTGGCGGGCTCCACACGTTCGCCTGCGCGAACCGTCTGCTCCAGCACCACGCCGGTCATCGGCGAGAGCACCGCGAGTTCGCCGGCAGGGCCGGGGCGCGCGCCGGCAAGGGCGAGCAAGCCGCGCTTCTCGGTCAGCGCCGCTGCCGCCTGCCGATCGGCCGCCCGGCTCGCCTCGACGCGCGAAGCTGCGATCAGGCCCTCGGCCAGCAGACGCTCGTCGCGCGCGAGGGCCTGTTGCGTGCGCTCGCGCTCGGCAGCGACCTGTGCGAGTTCGCGCTGCAGCGTGAGCAGCTCGGGACTGACCAGCTGCGCCAGCGTCTGGCCTTCCCTGACGTGTTCGCCGACGCCGACGAGCACGGACGTCACCAGCCCGCCAACGGGCGCGGCGACGAAGCGCTGCTGCGCGTTCGGAATCTGCACGTGCGCCGGCAGGTGAGTCAGCCACTTTGCAGACGCGGGTCGAACGGGCACGGTCTCGATCCCGACCGAGGCGAACTGGGCCACCGGCAGCGACGCCACTGGGTCGTGCGAAGCCAGGCCGGTGCGCAGTACCGCCAGGCCGAGTGCGAGAACGACGAACGGGGCGCGCCAGCGATCGGTTGCCATTGTGAGGTGCCTGCGAGAAGGAGGAAGAAGGGAGCAGGCGAATCTTGCCGATCGCGGCTGAATCGAAGCTGAACGAGTCGCTTAAGGTCTGCTTAATGTGGGGGGCGTCCAATGCCGGCGATGCCCACCGTCACGCCTGCACCCGAAGACTCGCGGCTCGGCACCGTTCCGCGCCATTTGATCGTCTTTGCGGCGATGGCCGTCTCGGTCCACGTCTTCGCGCTCGGCCTGGTGTGATGGTCGGCTTGCAGCGCTCGTGGTCCCCGGACTCGCCGGCGTACCCTTTGGCCAGCGCATCGCAGCCGGCTCCGGACGATGCACCGAGCCCGGCGCCCGCCTCGGCCAATATGGGCCGACCGCGCATCCTGATCGTCAAGCTCACTTCGCTCGGCGATGTAATCAAGGCGCTTCCGGTCGTGAACGACATCCGCCGCGCGCTGCCCGAGGCCACCCTCGATTGGGCCGTGGAGCGGCCTTGCGACTCGCTGCTCGCCCTGCATCCGGCAATCGATCGCGTCATCCCGCTCGAGCTGCGCCGGTATCGAAAGGAGCGTCGGTATGCGGCGGGTTTCGTTGCCGCGCTGCGCGACCTCCGTTCGCTGCGAGCTCATCGCTACGATCTGATCGTGGATCTGCAGGGCCGCATGAAGAGCGCCCTGGTCGCGGCCCTGGCTCGCGGCCCCGTAGTCGGACAAGCATCCGGGTCGATGCGCGAACGTCACCATGACTGTCTGTACCGCAAGGTCGTTCCTAGGGCAGCCGTTGCCGGTCTCGACGCGGTGTCCGCGAATCGGGCGCTGGCTGCGTTGGCTCTTGACTATCCGATGCCGAGCGACGAAGCAAGTTACGGTTTGCGCGCAGTTCGTGCAAGGCCGATCTCGTTCGGAACGCCCCCGTCGTCGCCTTACGCGGTCCTGGTTCACGGCAGTTCGCGCAGCGAAAAGTGCTGGCCGGAAGCGCGGTGGCTCGCGCTCGGGCGGGCGTTGCATCGGCGTGGCATCCGAAGCCTGCTGCCGTGGGGAAATGCAACGGAAGAAGCGCGTGCCCGACGACTGGCCAGCCGCATTAGCGGCGCGGTCGTGCCGCAGCGGGTCCTCGAGCTGGTCGACTGGGCCGGCGTGCTGGCTGCTGCCACTCTGGCGGTTGGTGTCGACAGCGGCCTGACCCATCTGGCCGCTGCCTGCGGTGTCCCGACGATCGGTATTTTCCAGGCCTCGTCGGTTGCGATCTATGGCATCGAGGGTCGCGTCCCTCATCGGAACCTCGGTGACGAAGGACGCGAGGTCTCGGTCGAGGAGGTCGTTGGCGCGGCCGATGCGTTGCTTGCTCGACGAGCCTTCGCGCTCGAGTTCGACCTTGTCCCTGGATCGGCTGCGCGGTCCGCAGCGCTCACCCTGACCTAGCTCAGCGGTTCGAGGGCGGCAAAATGCTAACTTGGAGGCCGATGCTTGCAGCGCCGGGCTCCGCGCGTTCAGCCTACGTATTTGGAGCGCGCTGCAAACCGTCGGAATGAAGACCGGTACATTCGATTCGCGCATCTGATGCCGTTTCCTGCTGCTCGTCCTCGCGGTCCTGATCGCGGCTGGCTCGCTGGCCTGCCGGCCGGGCGTTTCCACCAGCAGGCGTTCGAGATCCGATGAAGATCGGTACGGCCTCCGGTTTCGGACGCTGCATCCTTCGATGCGCGTGCTGATCGTCGAGGACGACCCGCAGCTCGGCGACGCGCTGTCCGCGGGGCTGCGCCAGCTCGGGATGGCCACGGACTGGTTTCGCGACGGCAGGCAGGCCGATGAGGCACTGTCAGCTGCGCCTTACGACGCCGTCGTCCTCGATCTTGGACTGCCCGGTCGCGACGGCATGCAATGGCTCGTGCGCTGGCGCAGTCGCGAGTGCCGCGTGCCGGTCCTGATCCTGACCGCGCAGGACGCGGTCGAGCGGCGAATCGCGGGTCTGGACGCAGGCGCCGACGACTATCTGATCAAGCCAGTCACGATCGACGAGCTCGCGGCGCGACTGCGCGCGCTGCTGCGGCGTGCGCTAGGCCGTGCGCAGCCGGTCTGGCAGCATGGTGAGCTCGAGTACGATCCGGCCGCTCGCCTGGCGCGCTGGCAGGGCCGTACGCTCGATCTGACGGGCCGCGAACTCGCGGTGCTGGAAGCATTGATGGCCCAGCCGAACCGGGTGCTCTCGAAGACGCAGTTGCAGGAGAAGCTCTACGGCTGGACCGACGAGCTCGAAAGCAATGCGCTCGAAGTTCACGTTCACCGCTTGCGGCGCAAGATCCACCCGGGCATCGTACGTACCGTGCGCGGCGTCGGCTATGCATTGGGCTCCGGGCAGCCGGGAGGAGCGTCGGCTCCGTGAGCTTGCACCGGCGCCTGCTGCTTTTCCTCGTCAGTGGTGCCGTACTCGCGTGGGCGGTGGCCCTGGCGATATCGGTGCCGAGCGCGCGCCACGAGGTCAACGAGCTCTTCGACACCGAGCTGATCCGTCTCGCCCGACAGGTGCAGTCGTTGCTCGCTGCGCTCGATCTCTCTCGCGAACAAGTCGACATCCGGCCCGATTCGCTCGGTCCGGAGCCCCTGCCGTCCGGCGAAGCCGATATGGACGACCTGGCGATCGCGGTCTGGGACCGCGAGGGGCGCCTGCAATTCACCGACCGCGAAGGCGCCTCGCTGCTACGGCAGGAGGATCGCGCCGGCTTCGTCGACATGCGGATCGACGGTGAACCATGGCGCGTGTACTACCTGCAGTCGTTCGACGGTGACTGGCTCGTGGCCGCCGGACAGAAATCCTACGAGCGTGACGAGATGGTCTACGAGTTCGTGCTGAGCCAGCTGCTGCCCTGGCTGCTGGTGTTGCCTGGATTGGTGCTTGCGCTCACGCTCGCGGTGCATCGGGCGCTCGCGCCTGTAGAGCGGCTCGTCGGCGACCTCGGCAGTCGCAGCGCGCACGACCTCGAGCCGATCGCCGCGCGGGACGTCCCTGCCGATCTGCGGCCGATGATCGACGCCGTCAACGCACTGTTCGAGCGAATCTCCGGCACGCTCGCCCGCGAGCGTGCGTTCACGGAGGACGCAGCGCACGAGCTGCGCACACCGCTCGCCGTGCTGCGCGCGCAGTGGGACGTCCTGCGTCGCACGGAGCCGGGGCCCGAGCGCACGGCCGCCGCGGTCAGGTTCGGCTCGGGCCTCGAACGCATGGAGCGGCTCGTCACCCAGATGCTCGCGTTGTCGCGGCTCGAGGCGGGCGGGCTCGTCGTCCGCCGCCATCCCGTGGACTGGCGCGAAGTCGTCGAACAGGTCTTCAGCGACTGTCTCAGACTGGCCGAGGCGCGCGGAATCGAGCTCGCCTGCGAATGGCCGGCCGGGAACGAGGCGCCGCTGCCGCTGCACGGCGACCCGGATCTCCTGAAGGCGATGCTGCGAAACCTGGTCGACAACGCGATCCGGTACGCGCCGGTCGGGTCGACGGCGACCGTAAGATTCGCAGCCGATCGTATCGAGGTCGAAAACGAGGGGCCCGGACTCACGTTCGAAGCGCTTGCCCGCCTCGGCGAACGCTTCTTCCGTCCCGAAGGGCAGGACCAGGCGGGCAGCGGGCTCGGGGTGTCGATCGTCGAGCGGATCGCCGCGTTGCACGGTCTGGAAGCGAATTGGGCGCCGCGTACAGCAGGCGACGGCATGCTCGTCACGCTGCGGGCCGCTGCTGCGTCGGTACCCGCTACATCTGTTGGCGCGCCCTCTGCAGCAGCTCGCGGGCCTCTTCGCGACGACCGGTATCGGCAATCTGGCGACCCGGGCGCGGCGGCGCCGCGATCGCGCGCTCGAGGTACCTGATCGCCTCGGCCGGCTGGTTCGATTCGAGCAGGTATTCGCCGTAGAAGAAGTTCGGGTCGATGCCGTCGGGGTTCAGCGCGAGCGCCTGTTGCAACAGCTCGCGTGCCTTGTCATCGCTCCCGAAGCCGATCGGCCAGCCGGGTACCTTGTAATAGAGCACACCCAGGCTGTTGTAGGCGGAGCCGTCGAGGACTTTGCCATCGATCGCGATCGCGGCCTCGTAGAGCGACTTGGCCTGCTTGACGAGGCCGAGCGCGCCGAGCCCGCCGCGCTCTGCTGCCCAGGAGCTCACGATGATCCCCTCCCATACGAGCGGCTCGCTGCGCCCCGGGTGCGCTTCGCTGAGCTTGTGCGCCTTTGCGCTCAGTGCTTCGAAACGTCGTTCGCGCTCCGCGGCCGGCGTCTGGTAACGGATCACCTCCCAATCGTGTTGCAACTCGGTGATCGCCTCTTCGAGCGTGCCCGCCTGGACGGCGCGGCCCGGAACGAGGACGAGGGTGACTGCCAGAGCGAGCGCGAATGCAACGGCGAAGAGCAGGCTCGGCTCGCGGCGCGCCGACGACACGTGAAGAAGTGAGTTCATTGGGGTTCGTACCTCTTTAGCGCCTCGACGGCGGGGTTCGATGAGCGGAGGATTCGATCGAGCTCTCGGAAGTCGCAGGCGCCGGATCCACCCTCGTCGCCTCTGTGCGCGGGCCGGCGAGGGCCGCGCGATGCCGGCGCAGGCCTCCGTCGACGAGCGTGGGTGCAAGGCCGTTGACTCGCGCGGCGAGCGATTCGGGGAAGCCCAGGAAGCGTTCGGCCGCGTCGCTTTCGAGGAGCTCGACGAGGGCGGCTGCCACGCGAGCAGGCTCGTCCATGGCGGTGCCGGTCGCCTCGTTGTAGGCAAGTACGGCCGCGTCGTTGAAGCGCGTGCGCGTGCTGCGCGGGCCGAGGTACTGCACACGCACGCCGCTGCCCGCTAGCTCGCGACGCAGGGCCTCGCTGAAGCCTCGCAGTCCGAACTTGCCGGCACTGTAGACGCTGAAGCCGGGCAGCGCCAGCCGCCCGAGCACCGAACCGACCTGAATCACGTTCGCTGCGGGTCGCCGGGCCAGCCAGGGCAGCATCGCATGCGTGAGCAGGATCGGTGCGAGCAGGTTCGTGCGCAGCACCTGCTCGACGTGTGCGGGCTCGAACTCGGAGAATGGCCCGAAGCTCGGCTGTCCCGCATTGTTCACCAGCACGTTCACGTTCCAGGCCTGCGCGGCCGCGGACAGGGCGGCGATGTCCGCGCTTCTCGTCAGGTCGGCGTCGTGCCATTGCACGTCCGTGCGGGGTCGTGTGTCGCGGATCTCGTCGGCCAGGGCGGCGAGCGCCTCGGCCGAGCGGCCCGTCAGCATCACGGCGGCGCCGGCCTTTGTCAGCGCCTGCGCGCCCGCTCGGCCGATCCCGCCGCTCGCGCCGGTGAGCAGTACCCGTGCGTCGATTGCCCTCATCGCAGCAGGCCTGCTGCCGCTTCCGCGCCGGGCAGCGGCAGGCTGCGGAAAACGTCGCCGTACAAGCGGTAGAACACGGTGGCAGCGTGCACGATGTCAGCCTGGTCGCGTGGGTCGTCGATCCGGTTCATCAACCCGGCGAAGTGAGCGACATGCTCGCGATCGAGCGTGCCGTGCGAGCGCAGGTAGCCGAAGGCGGTGTCGGGCAGACGAAGCTGGGCCTGGATGCGATCGGCCGCCTGCAACGCCAGCGCCACGCTCGTGCCCTCGAGCACATGAACCATCCCGAAGAAGCCGAGCGGATTGCGCCGGGCGATCGTGTCGTAGGCGTACGCGACCATGACCTCGGTCGCGTGGCAGGGCCGGCCGTCGCGCACGCTCCGTGCATCGCCGCCGCTGGCCGTCACATCCTCGAGAATCCACTGGTCGTGGCCGATCTCCTCGCCGATGTAGTCGTCGAGCGCCGGGCGCAGCCAGTCCTTCCCGGTCGGCAGGGCCGCGATCAGCGCCTCGAACAACGGCACCGTGTGCCGGACATGGTGGTAGGCCTCGTGCAAGAACGCGAGGTAGCTGGCGAGCGAGACTTCCCCGCGCAGACAGCCCTGGATGATCGGTGCGGCGACGAGCCCTGCGCGGGCTTGCGCGGTGCGCTCGACGAGGGTCTCGAAAAAGCTCATCTGGATTGCTCCTCTTCAGTCTTCGGCATGCAGTTTCTCGATCGCGCCGCGCAGAGGACGGCCGTTCGGCGTCGTCGTCCCGGCTGAACCGAATTCGACGATCGCCCGGGTCCAGCCTGCGATGCGGGCGTAGTCGGGCAGCTTGCGGTTCGCGGCCTGCACCGCGGCGTCGAGTTCGCAGTCATCGACTTCGGCCGAAGAAGGCCACAGCACGGCCCTCAGCGCAGCGCGCCCTTCACCGAACACGATGGCCTCGGCGATGGCGGATTCGCCTTTCAGGACCGTCTCGACCCACTCGGGCGAGACGTTGCGGCCGAATGCCGTGATCAGGATGTTGCTGCGACGGCCGTGGACGTGCACGAAGCCCTCCGAGTCGATGGCGCCGACGTCGCCGGTAGGCCACCAGTCGGATCTCGTGCCGACCTCGTTGCCGAGGTAGCCGAGCATCAGCGGGCCGGCGATCTCGAGCTCGCCGCCCGCGTTCACTCGGATGCGGGCGTGCGGCAGCGGCCGGCCTGCCGAGCCGGGACGGTCGGCTCCGGGCAGGTTCAGCGTCTGTACCGAGGCGCCCTCGGACAGGCCGTAGCCCTCGTACACGGGGATGCCCCGCGCGCGGGCGCGCCTGATCCAGTTCAAGCCGACGGCCGCACCGCCGACCGCTACCAGCTTCAGCCCCGCGGAGGCCAGGCGGCCCCTGTGCTCCAGGTGCTCGGTCCAGGCGCGCAGCATCTGCGGCAGAAGCACGATGCTGTGCGGCGCGTACTGCGCGACCGCGTCGTCGAAGATCGCGGCATCGAAGCTCGACGAACCTCGCAAGCCGAGTCGGGCGAGCGGAGGCACGATGCTCGTTGCCCCCCTGAGCCGCGGCGCCAGCACGCCGACCACGTTCTCGAGCAGGACCGCGAGCGGCAACGCGCACAGATGGCGCTCGATCGCGAGCGGATCGGTCGCGAGGGCGACGCCTTCGGCAACACGGAACATTGCATCGGCGGACAGGCACACGCCTTTCGGCGTGCCGGTGCTGCCCGAGGTAAACGTGATTTTCGAGGTGCCTGCCGGCAGCTCCGGGACCGCGCGAGCTTGCAGCAAGAGCAGCTCCAGCGTCGTGCCCGCGACCACCGCTGCCTCCCGCGCGACGATCGACGGAAGCGTCGGCGCGACACCCGGAAGGGTCAGCAGCGCATCTGCACCGGTCGCTGCGAGTGCGTGCAATTGCTGGTCTCGGGTGAAGAAGGTCGGAAGCGGAAGATGGACGAGGCCGGCGCGTGCAGCGGCGAGGTCGGCGAGCACCCAGGCGGCCGAGTTGTCCAGCAGCGTGGCGAGGACCCGCAGCTGGCATGTCGACAGCCGGGCGGCCAGGGTTTCCACTTCCTCGTCGAGCTCGGCCTCGCTCCAGCGGCGGCTACCGTCGTCGAGCGCGATTGCGTCCGCGCGCGCGATCTCGTTCCGGTGCGCCATCTCGCTCCCGCGCGCCTTCTCGTCAGGCCCAGGCACGATCACCGCGAACCCCGTGCCGTCATCTGTGCGAGCGCGACCGACAACTGGCCGGCGACGACGACAGGACGGTGCAGGTAATAGTCGCCCCAGTCGCTCGCGGCCGCCCCTAGGCACGCGGGGTCGGCGGGGCCGAGCGCGAACGAGTGGATGCCCATGCGTGTGAGCAGATGGCGCAGCTCCACGGTCAGCGTGCTCACGCCCCATCGCAGGCGCCGCTCGGCCAGATGTCTTGCGAGCAGTGGGAACAGGCGCCTTCCTTCGTTCGGCCGGCGCACGGCAAGGTGGCCGATCTCGACGATCGACTCCCGCGCGGGGCGAGCGCCCGCCCTTTCGGCGAGCATGACCTCGATCGGCGCGGACAGGTAGCGCTCGAGGTACAGGGGCTCGGTCGCGATCCGGTAGCCAGCGGCCGAAACGATTCCGCGTTCGTCGCAGAGACTCACGAGCGTCGGCGCGAAGCTCGTGACGCGGGCGGCAAAGCGCTGCGCGTACACGTTGGCGATGAACGCCTCGACCTGCTGCCGGCCCTGCGAGTCCTCGTTGTGTACGCGAAGAAAACCCGACACGCAGGCCGGCCCGCAAGCGCCGGCTGGCGCATCATCGAGCGAAGGGCAGGGAAGAATCGGTGAGCTGAGCATACGGGCTCCGGAGGGGGAGCCCGTATTGTTGATGCGACGGATTAACTGAAGATTAAGCGGCGCGTCGGATTCGCTGGCCGCGACAGTCGAGCCGAACCTTGTCGAGCCGACGCTTTCCGTTGGGCGAACGCAAGCTGGTCGGTGCGCCCGGCGGTGGACCGATCACGTCGCCCGTGAAGGGATGGACCTGGATCTTCACGCGACGCCCTCGCGGATCGGTGGCGCCGCCCCTGCCGCGCTCAGGCGTTCGGCCCGTACATCACCTTCTGCGCAGTGCGCTCGCGATCGCTGAGGTTGGTCGCTTCGCGTTGCACCTGCGCGCGCGACCTCTGCGAAGGTTCGATCTCCAGCGGCGCCGCGAACTCGTAGCTGGAGGCCAGCTCGCCGTCGTGCTGTGCGTGTCGAAGGTCGGCGATCACCTGCTCGCGTGTGACCTTGCTCGACGCATACACCGTTTCGTAACCGATCTCGTTGTTCAGGAAGCGCATCTCGGCGGCCATCGCCGGCGCCGCGACCATCGCGATCGAAATGGACGCAATCAATGTTCCAAGGGTGTTCATCAGTGACTCCTGCAATGACGATTACATGACTTGCGCTTCGCAAGTCGTCGACAGGCAATGGCCGGTCTCATCCATTTGAACGAGGCAAGGCGGAAAACGTTCCCGCGCGTTCGCTGGACTTGCACGCGGCAGGTGCATCCAGCTGCGCGGAAAGGAAATAGCGTCGCGCTTGCTTCGAGCCAGGACCCTTTAGAATCGACGCTCTGGCGCGAGATGAAGGTTCGAAAGGCATCGAACGCCCGCACGAAGAGGCGCATCGAATGACAAGAGGAACGCACCGCCAGGTGGTGCTCGCCAGCCGGCCCGTCGGCATTCCGCAGAGCGAGCACTTCCGGATCGAACAGCGTCCGATCCCTCGGCCGAAGGCCGGCGAGGTGCTCGTGCGCAACGAGTGGCTCTCGGTCGAACCTGCGATGCGCGGATGGGTGAACGCGGCCGGCAACTACAGCGAACCGGTAGGAATCGGCGAGGTCATGCGATCGTTCGCGGCGGGCCGCATCGTCGAATCCGACCTTGCCGAATGGCCGCTCGGAACGCCGGTCACCGGCATGTTCGGCTGGCAGGAATACGCGGCTGTGGCACCGCAAGCGATTCACCGAAAGGTCGAGGAAGACGACCTGCCGCTTTCGACTTCGCTCGGGATCATGGGTATCAACGGGGCTACCGCGCACTACGGGCTCCTGGAGATCGGGCGGCCGCAACCGGGCGAGACCGTCGTGGTCTCGACGGCAGCCGGCGCAGTCGGATCGCTGGTCGGCCAGATCGCGAAGCTGCACGGTTGCCGCACGATCGGTATCGCCGGCGGCGAGACGAAGCGGCGGATGTGCGTCGATACCTTCGGCTTCGACCACGCGCTGGACTACAAGTCGGAGCGCTTCGGCGACGAACTGCAACGGGCCTGCGCCGATGGCGTCGACGTCTACTTCGACAACACGGCGGGTGCCATCAGCGACGCGGTGATGCCGCTGCTGGCGCAGGGCGCGCGCGTCGTCATCTGCGGAACCGCGTCGATCGCGAACTGGGTTCCACCTCCGCTGGGACCCCGGGTCGAACGACACCTGCTGGTGAAGCGCGCGCGGATGCAGGGTTTCGTGATCTTCGACCACGACGATCATCTGCTTCGGGCGCGGCGCGACATCGCGGGCTGGCTGCGCGAAGGGCGCATCGCGTATCGCGAAGACATCCTCGAAGGCATCGAGCATGCGCCGGATGCGATTGCCGGCCTGTACCGGGGAGAGAACCTGGGCAAGCGCCTGATCCACCTGAAGTGATCCGCGACAAGGACAACGATGACCCCCTCGAACCGACGTCGCTTACTTCATTGCCTGCCGTCGATGCTTCCGGCGCTGTCGGCCTTCGTGCTCGCGCTTTCGCTGGGGACCGCATCCGCGCAGACCGGCCTGGTCGCGCCGACCGACGCCGGATCGGCGAGCGCCACGTACGAACCGAAACGTGGGCAGGCCGGCAAGGACGTCGTCTGGATCCCGACGCCGCAGGAGCTCGTCGACGAGATGCTGCGGATGGCCGAGATCACGCCGCAGGACTATCTGGTCGATCTCGGTTCCGGCGACGGCCGCACGGTGATCACCGCCGCGCAGCGTGGCACCCGCGCCCACGGGATCGAGTTCAATCCCGACATGGTCGAACTGTCGCGTCGGGCGGCTCGCGAGGCCGGCGTCGCGGACCGCGCGACTTTCGTCCAGGGCGACATCTTCGAATCCGATTTCTCCGATGCCACCGTCGTCACCTTGTTCCTGCTGCCGGACCTGAACCTGCGCCTGCGCCCGGCGCTTCTGGAGATGAAACCCGGCACCCGCGTCGTCTCGAACTCCTTCGACATGGGCGACTGGGAGCCGGACGAGACCGCCGACGGCGGCGCGGACTGCCGGTCCTACTGCCGGGCCTACAAATGGATCGTTCCCGCGAAGGTCGAAGGTCGCTGGAAGCTCGATGACGGCGCTTTGCTCGTGCTCGAGCAGCGCTTCCAGAAGCTCGGCGGGCATCTGGCGATCGACGGAATGCAGCATCCGGTCAGCGACGCTGCAATGCGCGGCACGCAGATCGCCTTCTCGGCCAACGGCCAGCGCCATACCGGCGAGGTCGACGGCGGGCGGATCACCGGTCGCGACGGCGGCGGCAAGGCCTGGAGCGCCGTGCGCGAACGCTGAGCGCCGTCTATCTGTACCCGGTCGCGTCCGCCGGCCGGCCTCCTGCACTTCGACCATGTAGCGCCAGGCATCCGGGCGCGAGCCGTCCAGGTCGGTAAAGCCGTAGGCCTGCTCCAGCCCGCCGCTCGATCATCAGCGGCAATGCGTAGTGTGCGGTGATCAGGTGCGTGTCGATCCCGAGCCGCAACAGGCGCAGCCCGTTTTCCAGATCGTGCTCCCAGACCGGCTTGTCCCGCTTGAACAGCTTCTCGCCGCCCCAGATGTCGTTGACGAGGATGTCGAGCCGGCCCTGTTCCGCCCGGATGCGCTCGACGAGAGCACGCACACGAGATGGTCGACCCGGATTGCGATGCCGTTGCCCCCGGCGGCCGTCACGAGTTCGGCCGTCTGCTCGATCGTCTCGGACGTGCGCCCGTAGTCGGATTGCCGTTCGCGGGACGTTCGCCCGGTCGCGTAGACGGTGGCGCCGGCCGCGCCGAGCTCGATGGCGATGCCGCGCCCGGCGCCGCGGGTCGCGCCGGCGACGAGGGCGACCTTTCCGGTCAGCGTCATTGAATCCTCCGGTGAAGCGCCGGGCAGCGGGTTCTGCGCAGAGCTTCGTCGACGCGTGCGACAGTCGGCGCGTGCGACTGTCAGGGCTCGATCACGATCTTGCCCTCGACTTCGACCTCGCCCGTCTCCGTGATCGTGCCGACCAGAAGCTCGCCGTCGTCGAGCAATTCCATTGTCAGCTGGTCGATGTTCGGGCGATGAGAAACGATGACGATCGGCGTCGCTCCGCGATTGCGCGCGAGGATCGCCTGCGCCTTGGCGTTGTGCGCTCGCAGCTGACCCGAATGGGCGTCGGCCACCTGGCGAAGATCCGGATCCACGATTTGCGCACCACCGAAAGCGATCTCGGCGGTTTGCAGGCAGCGGCACATCGGCGAGCTGACAACCGTCGGCCGGATGCCGTGGGCGGCGAATCGTGCGCCGATCCGTTTCGCGTGCGCCTTGCCCCTGGCGCTGAGGACCAGTTCGCCCTTGCA
>JAAZBL010000121.1 GCA_012513825.1 Limnobacter sp.
CGAACGTGGCGAACTTCGGCGCCTTCGTCGACGTCGGCGTGCACCAGGATGGGCTGGTCCACATCTCGGAGCTGGCCGATCGCTTCGTCAAGGATCCGCGCGAAGTCGTCAAGGCCGGCCAGGTCGTCTCGGTGACGGTGCTCGAGGTGGATCCGGGGCGCAAGCGCATCGCGCTTTCGATGAAGACCGGTGCGCGGGCAGAGCGCGGCGCCGGCGACGCCGGCGCGAGAGGCGCCGCGCCGGGCGGTCGCGCGCGCGGCGATGGCAGGGGCGCTCAGGGCGCCGGCCGGCCGCCGGGCACGGGAAGCCAGGGTCGCGGCGAGCCGGCGGGTCGGGGCGCCCGTCCCGACCGCCCGGACCGTGGCAGGCGCGACCAGGGGCGCGGCAGCGGCATGCCTGCCACCGCGCTCGCCGAAGCGTTCGCGAAAGTCCTCAAGCGTTGATGCTCCGGTGCGCCTGCGCCGCGTTGGCGCCTCGGCACCCGTTGCCCGCATCCCCTTCGAAATGAGCGAATCCCCGACATCCGGCAGTGCGCTCGCCGGCGTCCGCGTCGTCGACCTGTCTCGCCTGGTGTCGGGCAACATCGCCACCCATGTCCTCGCCGATCTCGGCGCCGACGTGATCAAGGTCGAACCGCTGCCGCGCGGCGACGACCTGCGGAACTGGCGCACGGCGGGCGTTTCGACCTACTGGAAGGTGTACAGCCGCAACAAGCGCAGCCTCGCTCTCGACCTGCGCCAGCCGGCCGCGATGCAGGTGCTGCGCAGGCTGATCGCGACCGCGCAGGTCCTCGTGGAGAACTTCCGGCCGGGCACGCTCGAGAAGATGGGCCTGGCGCCCGACGCGCTGCTGGCTGCCCATCCGTGGCTCGTCGTCCTGCGCATTTCCGGCTGGGGCCAGACGGGCCCGTACGCCGATCGCGGCGGCTTCGGATCGCTGGTCGAAGCGCTTTGCGGCTTCGCCGCGATGAACGGCTACGACGACCGTCCGCCGGTGCTGCCCCCGTTCGCGCTGGCCGACTCGATGGCCGGCCTCTATGGCGCAATCGCTGCGCTGAACGCGGTGCGGCACGCCGAGCGCACCGGGGTCGGACAGGTCGTCGACCTGTCGCTGTTCGACCCGATCCATTCGCTGATCGGTCCGCTGGCGCTCGAGCACCAGCTGACCGGCCGCTCGCCGCGGCGAGCCGGCAGTCGGTCTCCGACGCATGCGCCTCGCAACGTCTACGAAACCTCCGATGGCCGGTTCATCGCGCTGTCGGCGGGGATGGAAGGCACGGTCCAGCGCCTGTTCGCGGCGATCGGCCGGCCGGACATGGTCGGCGATCCCCGCTTCTCGAGTCATGCGGCACGCATCGAGCACATCGACGAGCTCGATGCGGTGATCGGCGACTTCGTCCGCGCACGCACGATGGCCGAGAACCTGGCATTCTTTGCGGCGCAGGACGTCACGGCCGGCGAGATATGCGATGCAGGACAGCTCGCCGGGCATCCGTACGCGATCGGCCGCGGCGTGGTCGTCGAACAGCCCGACGACGAGCTGGGTTCGATACGCACGCCTGCGCCACCGCTTCGCTTCGCTGGTACGCCGGCGATGATCCGGACCCAGGCGCCCGCCCTCGGCGAGCATTCGCGCGAACTGCTTGCCGAACTCGGTTACCTGGATGCGGAAATCGCGTCGATGCAGGCGGCAGGCCAGGTCCGCTGCGCGGACGCGGCTGCCCGTTGCGCGCAAGGGCTTCGATGAGGCTCGAAGCATCGGCCGTGCCGACGTTCGCACGGTTTCGACCAGAGGAGGAGAGATGATCGATCTGCTGATTCGCGGTGCGATGGTGTTCGACGGCAGCGGAGCGCCCGGGCGGGTCGCCGACGTCGCGATCGACGGCGGGCGCATCGTCGCGCTGCACGCGCGCGACCACGAAAAGTCCACCGAACCTCGGGCGGCTTCCCGTACCTCGCTGGCCGGCGCTGCGACCGATCTGCCTGCGGCGCGCGAAACCGTCGAAGCCGCCGGTCTCGCGCTGATGCCGGGGATCGTCGACAACCACACTCACTACGATGCTCAGGTCACCTGGGATCCGGCCTGTTCGCCGTCGCCGGCATTGGGCGTGACGACGGCGGTGATCGGCAACTGCGGCTTCACGATCGCACCTTGCCGGCCGGACGATCGCGAGCTGATCATGCGCAACCTCACGCAGGTCGAAGGGATGTCGCTCGACGTGCTGCGCCAGGGCATCGTCTGGCAGTTCGAGACGATCCCCGAGTACCTCGACTTCCTCGAGCGCCGCGGCGCCCTCGTGAACCTGGCCGCCTTCGTCGGACACTCGTCGCTGCGAACCTTCGTCATGGGCGCCGACGCCGCGAAGCGCGCCGCCACCCCAGACGAAGTCGGCCGGATGCGGTCCTTGCTGCTCGAAGGCATGCAGGCCGGCGCCGTCGGCTTCGCCACGTCCACGTCGCCGGCGCACAACGGCGAAGGCGGCCTGCCGATGCCGTCGCGGCTGGCCGACGACGACGAACTGCGCACGCTGGTCGGCAGCCTGCGCGAGGCGGGATGCGGGCTGTTCATGCTGACCAAGGGGGGCCACACGAAGATCGACTTCCTCGAGTCGCTGGCCGCCGACAGCGGGCGTCCGGTGGTCGTGGCCGCGCTGCTTCACAACAGCACGAATCCGGACGCGGTGTTCGCCGACCTCGATGCGATCGAAGCGGCGCGCAGGCGCGGCCGGCGGATGATCGGCGCGATTTCGCCGTGCCCGCTGACCAACGATTTCACGATGCGTTCGCCGTACCCGGTCGAGGGGCTGGCGGCGTGGC
>JAAZBL010000122.1 GCA_012513825.1 Limnobacter sp.
ACGTCGTGCTCGTCGACCGCAACTGCCACAAGTCGATCCTGCACGCGATCATGATGACCGGCACCGTGCCGATCTTCCTGCAGCCCACGCGCAACCACCTGGGCATCATCGGGCCGATCCCGCGCGAAGAGTTCGAACCGGCGAGCATCCAGCGCAAGATCGACGCGAACCCGCTGATTAAGGACAAACACGCGCGCCCGCGCGTGATGACGATCACGCAGTCGACCTACGACGGCGTGATCTACAACGTGGAGACGATCAAGAACACGCTGGGCGACTACATCGAGAACCTGCACTTCGACGAAGCCTGGCTGCCGCACGCGACCTTTCACCCGTTCTATCACGAGTACCACGCGATCGGCCCGAACCGCCCGCGCTGCAAGGACGCGATGATCTTCTCGACGCAGTCCACGCACAAGCTGCTCGCCGGCCTGTCGCAGGCCTCGCAGATCCTGGTGCAGGAGTCCGAGTCGCGGCAGCTCGACCGCTACCGCTTCAACGAGTCGTTCCTGATGCACACGTCCACGAGCCCGCAGTACGCGATCATCGCGTCCTGCGATGTGGCCGCGGCGATGATGGAGCCGCCCGGCGGCACCGCGCTGGTCGAGGAGTCGATCTTCGAATCGCTCGAGTTCCGCCGGGCGATGCGCAAGGTCGACGCCGAGTACGGCAGCGACTGGTGGTTCCAGGTCTGGGGGCCGAACGACCTCGCGAACACCGGCATCGGGCGGCGCGAGGACTGGTTCCTGAGCTCGGACGACCGCTGGCACGGCTTCGGCAAGCTGGCAACGAACTTCACGATGCTGGACCCGATCAAGGCGACGATCGTCACGCCGGGGCTCGACATCGGCGGCCAGTTCGACGACTGGGGCATCCCGGCCTCGATCGTGACCAAGTACCTGGCCGAGCACGGCGTCGTCGTCGAGAAGACCGGGCTTTACTCGTTCTTCGTGATGTTCACGATCGGGATCACGAAGGGGCGCTGGAACACGCTGGTCACCGAACTGCAGCAGTTCAAGTCCGACTACGACACGAACCAGCCGTTATGGCGCGTGATGCCCGAGTTCGTGCAGGCGCAGCCTGCCTACGAACGCACCGGACTGCGCGACCTGGCCCAGCAGATCCACGAGGAGTACCGCAGCCACGACATCGCCCGCGTCACGACCGAGATGTACCTGTCGAACATGCAGCCGGCGATGAAGCCGTCGGAGGCCTACGAGTGCCTCGCGCACCGCGAGGTCGACCGCGTGCCGATCGACGATCTCGAAGGGCGCATCACGACGATGCTGGTCACGCCGTACCCGCCGGGAATCCCGCTGCTGATCCCGGGGGAACGTTTCAACCGTTCGATCGTCGAGTACCTGAAGTTCGCGCGCTCGTTCAACGCGCGCTTCCCGGGCTTCAATACCGACGTGCACGGGCTCGTCGTCGAGCGCCGCGACGGCATCGACCACTACTTCGTCGACTGCGTGCGCGGCTGAAGCCTCAGACGTCGACCGAGCGCAGCCGCGCGTCGGGCGCCAGCACGACGAGCCGGGTGCCGGCGATCACGTCGTAGAGTGCGCGGCGCTGCGGGTCGAACAGCGTCCAGCCGAAGGGCACGAGGAACAGCAGGTAGAGCCAGCCCGACAGGTAGTGGCCGGCGGCCAGCGCGCCCAGCCACATCGCCGTCGCCGCCGCGAATCGCGCGAGCGCGCGTGCGCGCCCGACCGGGCTGCCGTCGTGGCTCGACAGTTGCAGCGACATCGTCTTCATCGGCAACGAGCGCCGACCGTCGCTCCAGAAGCCGACGAAGTAGACGCCCAGCACGGCCAGCGTGAACGACTGGAACGCGTAGCGCATCGGCCCGGGTTCGCCACGGAACTGCGTCAGCGCCGAGAAGACGTAGTCGGCGAACCAGATGACGCCGAACAGGATGATCGCCTCGTAGGCGATTCCCATCAGCCGGCGCCAGGGATCGGCCGAAGGCGCGTCGGCAAGCTGCGGGCGCGGCGCCGTGCCGGCACCGGTGCCGGCGGAAGGACTCTGCGAAGCGGACATCGACGAAGCTCCGTCAGGCTCCTAGGGACCGGTTGCGGCCTGCACCGGCGCTCGCGCCTTGCCCGGCCTGAACGGTGCCAGCGGTTGCGCCGCTTCCTTGGCCAGGCCGGTGCGTGCGCCGGCGTGGCGCGCCGCGGTGTTGCTGGTCCAGCCGCTGGTGCGCAACACCCGCTGCTGTTCGGAGGTCAGCGTCGCATAGCGCTCCCAGTGCGCCTTGCGTTCCTCCGGCGTCAACTGGCTGGCGAGCCGGTAGTTCATGCGCGCGATGCGGCGCTGCTCCGGCGTCAGCTCGGCCCATTGGCCGATCCGCTGGCGGGCCCGTTGCCGGGCTTCGGCGTCCATGCGCGGCAGGCGCTCGGCAAGCGCGAGCCAGCTGCGCTTTTCCGACGGGGACAGGCTGTTCCACTGGCTCGCGAACGGTTGCAGGATCTCGCGCTGGGTTTCGCCGAGTTCGCGCCAGGACGGCTGCGCGACCGGCCGCGGCGCCGTCGTCGGGACGGTTTCGGCGTCGCCGGTGCCGGCGCCGTCGGCAGCCGCGGCTTGCGCGACGGCCGCGCCGCCGTTCGCGCCGACCAGCGAACCGGCAAGGCTGCCGGCGAGCGCGCCGATGCACGCCAGAGCGCCCGCGAACACGAGCCAAACGCGTCGCGCGCGATCCGGGCGCTGTGCCGCCGCGGCGGGTTCGGCGGTCATTGCTGCGAGTTCTTCAGGTAGACGCCGAAGCCGCGGTCGACGTACGCGGCGATCGGCACGAGGTCGGTCAGCACCGCGGCCTCGACCTCGGCGGTCTCGACGGCATGGCGCTGCGCCTCGATCTCGTCGATGTAGAACAGTCCGCCGACGAGGGCGGCCAGCGGCACGGCGGCGACGGCCAGGCGCGCAAGCAGCCGGCCGGTGCGGGCGCCGGAGCCCGCGCCGGGCCGCGATGCGCCGCCCGAGCGGGAAAGCGAGCCTGGACGGGAACCGGGATGCGTAAGCGTTTCGGGCAAGCCGGCCTGGGGGTGGCGGGATTCCCGCAGGCGTGCCCCTGGCAGGCGGGCTGCGGCCAGGCTGGATTCGGCCAGGCGGCTGGCGGAACCGGCCTCGACAGACTCCGGAACCTGCGCGAGTGCAGCCGCGCGGGCGGCCTCCAGGCGCTGCGTGACACGTGCCGGCAACCGCGCTGCGGATTCGTCGAGGGCACGGCGGATCGAAGCAGTGAAGCGGAGTTCGTTCATTGAGTGATGCCTCGGGCTCGCAGCGCCGCGGCCAGCGCGTGGTTGGCTCGCGAGCAATGCGTCTTCACGCTGCCCTCGGAGCAACCCATGAGGGCGGCCGTCTCGGCCACGTCCATGTCCTCCCAGTAACGCAGCAGGAAGGCCTGGCGTTGACGCGCCGGCAATTTGCGGATTTCCTCGTCGATGATCGCCAGCACCTGCTCGCGCTCCACGCGTTCGGCGGCATCGCCACCGAAATCGCCGGCGGGCTCGGCCGGCAGGGAATCCAGCGCGTCGCGCTCGCCGCCCTCGTCGTCGTTGCCCGGCAGCGACGACAGCAGCCGCGTCCACAGCCTGCGTACCTTCTGGCGGCGGAAATGGTCGGTGATCGCGTTCTGCAGGATCCGCTGGAAGACCAGCGGCAGTTCGGCCGGCGACCGGTCGGCGTAGCTGCGCGTGAGCCGCAGCATCGCATCCTGGACCAGGTCGAGCGCCGTGTCTTCGTCGCGCACCGCGAACTGGGCCTGCCGGAAGGCCCTGCGCTCGACTGAAGCGAGGAAGTCGGACAACTCCTGTCGGGTGGCCATCGAAGGGAAGCACGCTCGGGGATGGCGATGCTATCAGACCCCCGCTGCAACGGCCGCAGGCTTCGAAACGGCGTTCTTGCCGGGCATTGTTGCGCTGCGATATACTACTTCGCTACCCGAATCGCCTCCTCGACCGCTGGTGGGCTCCGGCCGCAGCAAGACAGGGGGCGATGTCTTTGCAGACGCGGCTCATCCGCCAAGCCTTGCACAAGACGCGCTTGCTCCGAGCGCCTTCACGAGAGGCGTGCAAGGGCATCCGATCAGTCTCGCAGGCCCCGTTCGAGGTCTGCGTCGCGGCATCCGTGCCGTGGCGCCGACGGGCGGGCTCCCCTGGGTCTCGAAAGGACACATCATGGAACTTACCGGCGCGGAAATCGTAGTCCGTAGTCTGCACGAAGAAGGGGTCGAACACCTGTTCGGCTATCCGGGCGGCGCGGTCCTCTACATCTACGACGAACTCTACAAGCAGGACCGGATCCAGCACGTGCTGGTCCGTCACGAGCAGGCGGCCGTCCACGCGGCCGATGCCTATTCGCGCTCGACCGAAAAGGTCGGCGTATGCCTGGTCACCAGCGGGCCCGGCGTGACCAACGCGGTCACCGGAATCGCCACCGCGTACATGGACTCGATCCCGATGGTGATCCTGTCCGGCCAGGTGCCCACGCACGCGATCGGCGAAGACGCGTTCCAGGAATGCGACACGGTCGGCATCACGCGTCCGTGCGTCAAGCACAACTTCCTGGTCAAGGACGTCAAGGACCTGGCTTCGACGATCCGCAAGGCGTTCCAGATCGCCGCCAGCGGCCGGCCGGGTCCGGTGCTCGTCGATATCCCGAAGGACGTCACCCGCAACAAGTGCCGTTTCGAATATCCGAAGTCGGTCGCGATGCGCTCGTACAACCCGGTCACCCGCGGCCACCAGGGGCAGCTGCGCAAGGCGCTGAACCTCCTGCTCAACGCCGAGCGTCCGCTGATCTACACCGGTGGCGGCGTGATCCTGGCCAATGCGGCGCCCGAGCTGAACCGGCTCGTCGACCAGCTCGGCTTTCCGGTCACCAACACGCTGATGGGGCTCGGCGGCTATCGCGCCAGCGACCGCAAGTTCCTCGGCATGCCGGGCATGCACGGCACCTACGAAGCGAACATGGCGATGCAGCACTGCGACGTGCTGATCGCGATCGGCGCGCGCTTCGACGACCGCGTGATCGGCAACCCGAAGCACTTCGCGCAGAATCCGCGCAAGATCGTCCACATCGACATCGATCCGTCGTCGATTTCCAAGCGCGTGCGGGTCGACGTCCCGATCGTCGGCGACGTGCGCGAAACGCTGCGCGACCTGACGACGCTGCTCGAAGAGAGCCGGGCCGCCGGCCAGCAGACCGACGCCGCAGCGCTCGAGAACTGGTGGGGCCAGATCGCCGAGTGGCGCAAGCGCGACTGCCTGAAATACAGGAACAGCAACGAGGTCATCAAGCCGCAGTTCGTCGTCGAGAAGCTTTGGGAGGTCACCGGCGGCGAGGCGATCATCACTTCCGACGTCGGCCAGCACCAGATGTTCGCCGCGCAGTTCTATCGTTTCGACAAGCCGCGGCGCTGGCTGAACTCGGGCGGCCTCGGCACGATGGGCGTCGGGCTGCCGTACGCGATGGGGGCGCTGTTCGCGCACCCCGATGCGCAGGTCGCCTGCGTGACCGGCGAAGGCTCGATCCAGATGTGCATCCAGGAGCTGTCGACCTGCAAGCAGTACGACCTTCCGGTCAAGATCGTGAACCTGAACAACCGCTATCTGGGCATGGTGCGCCAGTGGCAGGAAATCGAGTACGGCAGTCGCTACTCGAGTTCGTACATGGACGCGCTGCCCGACTTCGTCGCGCTCGCCGAGGCTTACGGTCACGTCGGGATGCGCATCGACAAGCCGTCGGAAGTCGAACCGGCGCTGCGCGATGCCTTCGGCAAGTACAAGGACCGGCTGGTGTTCCTGGACATCATCACCGACCAGACCGAGAACGTCTGGCCGATGGTGCAGGGCGGCAAGGGGCTGACCGAGATGC
>JAAZBL010000123.1 GCA_012513825.1 Limnobacter sp.
GAAACGCCCGATTCGTCGATGCCTTCGACGCTGAAGTTCTCGCCGAAGGCACCGGGCTCGCGCCAGAGCGACGAGCCCGGCAATTCGGCTCGCCAGGCGGCATAGTGCGCCCACGCGTAGCAGTGCACGGCCTTGTCCGGCCCGCCGTGCACGCGACGGTCGCCCTGCTCGTCTCCGGCCAGGCCTTCGGCGCCGGCCTCGACCCGGCCGGACAGCGCGCGCTTGTCGATGGCGCTGAACGCGCCGGGGCGCGCATAAGGGACGGCCTTGCCGACGAGTACCGCCTTCAGCCGCCCAATGACTTGTTCGCCCATCGATCGCGATCCTCCCGGTCAATGGGCAATATTGCCGCAGATTCAGGCGGCGGCGCGCAGCGGCACCGACGGGAAATCGACCGGAACCGCGAGCGCCACGTTCACGTAGTTCGTGAACAGGTTGAGGGCCACGTCGAGCGCTTCCGGGTGCGCGCCCACCTGTTCCACAGCGGACCCCTGTGCGGCGTAACCCGGCTGGACGCGATTCCCGGACGCGGCTTCCTGCACGTGCTCAGGCGCGGCGAGCTGGTCGTCACGCACCGTCCGGGCGCCGGCGCCCCACGCCGGATCGAGGTTGCCAGCCCAGCGTGCTCTTCTATCCGCGCCCGGTCGCACACGAGTTCCACAACGCGCCGGCCGAGGTTCGGACTTCACCTGCGCCTCGCTCGATTTCGACGGCGGCGAGCGACATCCGCTGGCGCGCGCGCTGCCCGCTCTGGTGCTGCTGCCTTCGCGCCGCGTCCAGGGACTCGAGCAGGCGCTTGCGCTGTTGTTCGCCGAAACCGACCGTGTGCGCTGCGGCCACCGGCTGCTGGCCGATCGCCTGTTCGAGGTCGTGCTGCTGCAACTGCTGCGATGGCTGCTCGATCAACCGGACGAAGGCGGGATTTCCGCCGGACTGCTTGCCGGCCTTTCCGATCCGAAACTCGCACGCGCGCTCGTTGCTGTGCACGAAGACCCCGGCCGCGCGTGGAGCCTCGAGCGAATGGCCGCCGAGGCGGGCATGTCGCGCAGCGCGTTCGCAGCGCGGTTCCGGGCCGTGGTCGGGGAAACGCCGGCCGAGCATCTGTCGAACTGGCGGCTGACGATCGCCCAGGCACAGTTGCGCCAGGGCCGTTCGATCAAGGCGATCGCGACCGAACTCGGTTACGCGAACCCGTCGGCGCTGTCGCGAGTCTTTGCGCAGAGGGTCGGGACGTCTCCGCGCGGCTGGCTGCGGTCGCTGCCCGAACCCGGCACGGCGTCGCCGTAGTCGCAAACGCAGGACGAATCGGCACCGTCGCCGAATCGGCGGACTCGCGCCGCTTCGGGCTCCGAAACAGCGAGATACCGATCCGAACTCCGCCGTCGCCTGGTCGGAAGCAGCGCGATGATCAACGGAGAAACAGTGTCGACACCGCTCACGGAGACATACATATGAACCGCACTGCAAAGACCGACGAGTTCCGCAGCGGCGGCAGGCAAGACGACTCCCGCAGCCGCATGTTCATCGCGCGCGAACGCGCAAGCTGCGCAGGCAACTACGCGCCGTTCCCGGTCGTCGTCGCGAGCGCCGAGGGTGCCTGGATCACCGACGTCGACGGACGTCGCTATCTCGACTTCATGAGTGCCTACTCGGCGGTCAGCCACGGCCACCGCCATCCGCGCCTGATCGCCGCCGCGCGCGCGCAGATGGACCGTGTCTGCGTGACCTCGCGCGCCTATCACAGCGAAACGCTCGGCGCGTTCGCGTC
>JAAZBL010000124.1 GCA_012513825.1 Limnobacter sp.
CGGAGTACCGGTCCGTCCGCCCCGTCCAGATGGCGGTCAGCGCCGCGGTGAGCGCCGCGTCGTCGGCGCCGCCGCGCAGCAGGGCGCGCAGGTCGTGGCCCGACTGAGCGAACAGGCAGGTGTAGACGCGGCCTTCGGTCGACAGGCGGGCGCGCGAACAGTCGCTGCAGAAGGGCTGCGTGACCGACGAAATCACGCCGACCTCGCCGGCGCCGTCGACGTAGCGCCAGCGTTCGGCGACCTCGCCGACGTAGTTCGGGTCGATCGGTTCGAGCGGAAAGCGACCGTGGATGCGCTCGATCACTTCGGCGCTGGGCAGCACCTCGTCGAGCTGCCAGCCGTTCGATGCGCCGACGTCCATGAATTCGATGAAGCGCAGGATGTGGCCGCTTCCGCGGAAGTGCTCGGCCAGCGGCAGGATCTGCCCGTCGTTGACGCCCTTGCGGACGACCATGTTGATCTTCAGCGGGCGCAGGCCCGCCGACTCGGCTGCCTCGATACCTTCGAGCACGTCGGCGACCGGGAAGTCGACGTCGTTCATCTGCCGGAAGATCGCGTCGTCGAGTGCATCGAGGCTGATCGTGACGCGTCGCAGCCCGGCGGCGTGCAGCGCCTCGGCCTTGCGGGCCAGCAGCGAGCCGTTCGTCGTCAACGTGAGGTCGAGCGCGTTGCCGTCCGGCGTGCGCAGCGCGGCCAGGCGTTCGACCAGGTTTTCGATGTTGCGGCGCAGCAGCGGCTCGCCGCCGGTCAGCCGGATCTTCTCGACGCCGTGCGCGACGAAGGCACGGACGACCCGCTCGATCTCCTCGAAACTCAGCAGCGACGAATGGGGCAGGTACGCGTAGTTCTTGTCGAAGACCGCCTTCGGCATGCAATAGGTGCAGCGGAAGTTGCATCGGTCCGTCACCGAAATCCGCAGGTCGTGCAGCCGGCGGCCTCGACGGTCGGACAGCAGGCCGCTGGCCGGCGGGCTGTCGGGGCTCACCGTCGGAATGCGCGCCTGGTATCGCGCGTCGGCAATGGGGATGATCCGTTCGGTCATGGTTCGGCGCTTGCTATGCTGGCCATGTTAACAATCCGGCGTCGGTGTTTCGGAGAACACTTTGAGCGAACAGGATTATCGGGAGGAGGCACAGGTCGGAAATCGACCGTCGGGGATGGGCGAGCCGCTGACGCGGATCGAGCCGATACCGGTGCGCGTTCGCTTCGCCTGCGAAGTGGCCGGTGGCCGCTGGCAATTCCGGCAATGGCGGCTGGTCGACGTGAGCCCGACCGACGAATCCGACCGGCGCGACGGTGGCACCGATCGCGGCGGCGACGGCGTATCGCCGGACGGCGCCTCGCCGGGCGGCGGTGCCGCTGCCCCTTTGGCGATCGAGTTGTTTCCCGACGAGGCGCAGGGCTACTACCTGAACCTGACGAGCGGCGAGCCGTCGATCATGGTCAAGTGGCGCTTGCCCGAGGACGAATCCGGCATCGTCGGCGACGCCGGCGAACCGCTTCCGCTGGCGGTCACGCTCAGCTACGACGAGGCCGGCCGCTGGATGGACGGGGGCGAGCGGGTCGACCGCGTGCCGATGCCCGCTGCGATGGCCGAATGGCTGGCCGAGTTCGTTCGGCTGCACTGGAAGCCCGAAGAAAAGCGCAAGCGCCGCGGCCCGCGGCCTTCGTTCATGAGCCGCGAGGAGTTCGAGCAGATGGTCGAGCGCGAGCGTCGGGGAGGCGTGGGCGGCCGATGACCGAGTCCTTCCTGTCGCGCTGGGCGCGACTGAAGCGCGGAGAGCGCGGCGAGCGCGGAGAGCGCGGCGGGCCGGCCGAGCGGTCAGCGCGGAACGGGTCGGACGACGCAAGTCCCGGTGCTGGCGCCGCCGCTGGCGCCGCGACCGGCGATGCGAGCGCGCAGCGCGACCTGCCGGAGCGCGTCGGCCCGGCCGGGGGCGACGCGCCAACTCCGGAGGCTGCGACGGGCGACGCGAACGCGACGCCTCGCGGCGCCGGCGCCTTGCCGGCAGGCGCAGCCCCGGCAGGCGCAGCCCCGGCAGCGGCGTCGTCGGACTCGGCCGGCGACAGGCAGCGGGCCGAATCTGTCCAGCATCCGAGCGGCGAAACCGCGCCGATCGCGGGTGTACGCGAAGCGGGGCCGGCCGAGCGTTCACGCGAAGCCGAGCTGCCATTGCCGCCGCTGGAGAGCCTGACGCCGCAGTCGGATTTCCGCCCGTTCCTGCGCGCGGGCGTCGCCCCGCAGATGCGCAACGCGGCACTCAAGAAGCTGTTCGCCGACCCGCACTTCAACGTGATGGACGGACTCGACGTCTACATCGAGGACTACAACCTCACGACGCCGATTGCCGAGAACACGATGCGACGCCTGGTCCAGGCGCGCACGCTGCGGCTCTTCGACGACGTAGAGCAAGCCGAACCGGGACCGGGCGATTCGGATCCTGCATCGCTGGCCGCATCCACGGCGTCTCCGACGACTCCGGCCGAAGCGGGACCTCCGGCCGCAGCGGGACCTCCGGCCAAAGCCGGACCATCGCACGACGCGGTGAATCCCCGGGATCCCGGGATTCCGGCCGTCGCAAGCGCTGTTCCGGCCGACCCGAATGACGTTTCGTCCGACCCGAGCGGCGTTCCGGCCGACGCGAACGGCGCGTCACGCCTCGGGTCCGGCGCATCGGAGTCCGGCCCGGACGAAGCCGGGAATGGCGACAGCCCGCGGCGGTCCGGGCGCGCTTGAACGCCGGCCTCCGCCTGCCGGCCATATGCATGCGGCCGTCGCGGTTAGCTGACCGATTTCGTAAGGACTGCTACCATGCTATGAACGAGCGTACATAGGTGACGTCGCCACCTAAGTACAGCCCTGGGCAACGAGGCACGAGGGTGGTGGAGACAAAGGTCCTGGTTTGCAACTGCAACGGCACGGTCGAGCTGGCCGGAGCGTTCGATGCCGGCGAAGCTGCGGCGTCGGGCCTGGCGGTCGGCCAGGCCACCGCGTTGTGCCGCCGGGAGATGGGCCGCTTCCTCGATGCGGCGGCCGGCACCGACGACGTGCTCGTCACCTGTACGCAGGAATCCGCGCTGTTTCGCGAGGTCGCCGCGGCCCGGGGCAGCGTCGCGCCGATTCGCTTCGTCAACATCCGCGAACAGGCGGGCTGGGGGCGCGAAGGCGCCAGTGCGGGCCCCAAGATCGCTGCGCTGGTGGCGATGGCAGCCACGCCCTCCGACGAAGCGGTCCCGTCGGTCCAGTACCGTTCCGGCGGGCGTCTGCTGATCGTCGGCGATGCCGGCGCCGCGCTCGAATGGGCCGAGCAGCTTCACGGCACCTTGTCGGTATCGGTGCTGGTCACGGGACGCGCCTGGCAGCAACTTCCGGCGCAGCGGCAGTTCCCCGTCATCAGCGGAGACGCGGTCGAGATCCGCGGCTGGCTCGGCGCGTTCCGCGTCGGCTGGCAGCAGGGCAATCCGATCGACCTCGATGCCTGCGTGCGCTGCGGCGCTTGCGTCGACGCCTGTCCCGAGGGCGCGATCGGCCCGTCGCTGCAGGTCGACGCCGACCGCTGCCGTGGACACCGTGCCTGCGTGAAGGCTTGCGGCGCGATCGGCGCGATCGATTTTGCGCGCACCGATACGGCCCGAGATGCCGAGTTCGACCTGATCCTCGACCTTCGTCGTGCGCCGGCCTTCGATTTCGACGACCCGCCGCAAGGCTATTTCCACTGCGGCCCGGATCCCGCCGAGCAGTTGCAGGCGGTGCTCGCGCTGTCGACGATGGTCGGCGAATTCGAGAAACCGAAGTTCTTCGACTACGACGCCCGGATCTGTGCGCACGGCCGCAACGGCAAGACCGGTTGCACCGCCTGCATCGATGTCTGTTCGACGCGCGCGATTTCGTCGCTGGGCGACCGGATCGAGGTCGAACCGCACCTGTGCATGGGTTGCGGCGGCTGTACCTCGGTCTGTCCATCGGGCGCGATCCGCTATGCGTATCCGTCGGCGCCAGCCCTCGGTGCGAGGCTGCGCGCCGGGCTTGCAGCCTTTCGCAAGCGTGGGGGACAGCACCCGTCGCTGCTTTTCCATGACGGCGAGGCCGGGACGGCGCTGGTCGAATCGCTGGCGCGCGGGGCGACCGACACCTTCGCTGCGCACGGAACGGCGGGCGCGGGTTCCGCAGTTCGCGGACCGGCCAGCCGCGGGCCGGCCGAGCGGCGGCCTGCGGCGCCCGGCCTGCCTGCGGGGCTGATCCCGGTCGCCGTCCACCATCCGGCCTCGGTCGGGCTCGACCTTGCACTGGCCGCGATCGCCTGGGGCGCGGCTTCCGTGACCGTGCTGTTCACGCCGGAGACGTCCGAGCACTACACCGAGGCGCTGACCCGGCAGTTCGAGACCGGCCGGCGCCTGCTGTCGGCGCTCGGGTTCGATGGCGAGCGACTGCGTGTGCTGCGTACCGGCGATCGTCTCGAGCTGACCGAGGCGCTCCATGGCCACGCGCGCATCGGACTCGAATCGGTGAGGCAAGCCGCGACTTTCGCGCTTCCCGGCGAGAAGCGGCGCGCGATCGACTTCGCGTTGGCGCATCTGTCCGAACAGGCCGAGGCTGCCGGGCGCGAACTGCCGACCGAAATCCCGCTGGCCGCCGGCGCGCCGTTCGGCAGCCTCCTGATCCGGCAGGACGCCTGCACGCTCTGCCTCGCCTGCGTCGGCGCCTGTCCCGAATCGGCGCTGCTCGACGGCTCCGAGCGGCCGCAGTTGCGCTTCATCGAGCGTAACTGCGTGCAGTGCGGGCTCTGCGAAACCACCTGTCCCGAAGACGCGATCACGCTGCAGCCGCGCTACCTGTTCGACCGGCAGGCGAGCGCGGCCAGGGTGCTCAACGAAGCCGAGCCGTTCCACTGCATCTCCTGCGGCAAGGCCTTCGGCACGCGCCAGATGATCGACAGCATGACGGCGCGGCTCGCGACCCACTCGATGTTCGGCGGCAACGCGATGCGACGGCTGCAGATGTGCGCCGACTGCCGCGTCGTCGACATGGTCTCGGCGACGGACGAGGCCACGATCTTCGACTACTCCGGAAGGGAGGGCTGATGCAGGCGCATGCACATTCCGGGCCGGCCGTCGTCGAAGCCGTGCGGCTTCCCGAGGAAGAGCTTGCCCGGCGCAACTGGTACCTGATGCTGGCCCGCCTGTTCCGGGCGCCGCCCGACGCCGGCACGCTCGCGGCGATCGCGCAGGCCGGAGGGCGCGATGCCGCCGGGACCGGCCTGGCCTCGCCACCGGTGCCCGACGACGCGGCACCGCTCGAACGCGCGTTCGCCGAACTGGCCGACGCCTGTCGCCAGGCCTCGGTCGACGCGGTCCGGCAGGAATACGACTCGGTCTTCCTCGGCGTCGGCAAGGCCGAGGTCTTCCTTTACGCATCCTGGTACCTGACCGGCTTCCTGCACGACCGGATCCTCGTCGAGCTGCGCGATCGAATGACGGAGTTCGGCCTGCAGCGGCGCGAGGACATCGGCGAGACCGAAGACCACTTCTCCGCGCTTTGCGAAACGATGGCGCTGCTGATCGAGTCCGCCGACCCGCGGCTGTCTTCGATCGGCACGCAGCGGACCTTCTTCACGCAGTACCTGGCACCGTGGTTCGAACGCCTGTGCGAAGCGATCGAGCGTTGCGGGTTTACCGATTTCTACAAGCATGCAGGGCGCGCGGCGAGAGCGTTTCTCGACGTCGAACGCCAGGCATTCGAGTTCGACGAAAAGGAGTGACGCGATGAAAGCGAAAGCCAGCAAATCCGCCGCCGCGCGACGCAGCTTCCTGATCGGTGCCGGGACCGCCGGCGCGGCCGGGGCCGCGGTGATCGCGACCCATGGCGCTCCGCTGACCGCGCCGGCCGAGGCACCGCAGGCAAAGACCCACGACAGGGGCGGCGGCGGGTATCACGTCACCGAGCACGTCCGGCAGTACTACCGGTCCACGATGATCTGATCGACGGAGGCGAGCATGCAACTTCGGAAGAAATCCGGTGGTACTCCGATGGCGGGCGGCCTGACCGCCAGCCTGGTGCGCGGCGTCGAGTCGGGCTTCGGCATCACGATGGACCGACGCAGCTTCCTGAAACGTTCGGGTATCGGCGCCGGAGCGGGGGCGGCGATCACCGGCCTGTCGACCGGCATGATCGCGCCGAAGCCGGCGAAGGCCCAGCAGGCGGGCGGCGAGCGGCGATACGAGGTGCGGCGCACCGTCTGCACGCACTGTTCGGTCGGTTGCGCCAGCGACGCGATCGTCGAGAACGGCGTCTGGATCCGTCAGGAACCGGTCTTCGATTCGCCGATCAACATGGGCGCGCATTGCGCGAAGGGCGCGTCGATCCGCGAGCATGGCCACGGCGAGTACCGGCTGAAGACGCCGATGAAGCTCGTCAACGGCAAGTACCAGCGGATCAGCTGGCAACAGGCGCTCGACGAGGTCACGGCGAAGCTCAAGCAGATCAAGCAGGAGTCGGGCCCCGATGCCGTGTTCTGGATCGGCTCGTCGAAGCACAGCAACGAGCAGGCGTACCTGATGCGCAAGTTCGTGTCCTTCTTCGGCACGAACAACATGGACCACCAGGCGCGCATCTGTCACTCGACCACGGTCTCCGGTGTCGCGAACACCTGGGGCTACGGCGCGATGACGAATTCGTACAACGACATGCAGAACACGAAGTGCGCGTTCTACATCGGGTCGAACGCCGCCGAGGCGCATCCGGTGTCGATGGTGCACATGCTGCACGCGAAGGAAAACGGGGCGAAGCTGATCGTTGCCGATCCGCGCTTCACGCGCACCGCGGCCAAGGCCGACCTCTATGTGCGCTTCCGTTCCGGCACCGACATCCCGGTGCTGTTCGGGCTGCTGTACCACATCTTCAAGAACGGCTGGGAAGACAAGCAGTACATCAACGACCGCGTCTTCGGGATGGAGCAGGTTCGCGAGGAAGTGCTGGCCAAGTGGACGCCCGACAAGGTCGAGGAGGCCAGCGGCGTGCCCGAGGCGGTGCTCGCGCAGGCCGCCGAGATGATGGCGATGAACCGGCCGTCGACGCTCGTCTGGTGCATGGGCCAGACGCAGCACTCGATCGGCAACGCGATGGTGCGCGCCTCGTGCCTCGTCCAGCTCGCGCTCGGCAACGTCGGCGTGTCGGGCGGCGGTGCGAACATCTTCCGCGGCCACGACAACGTGCAGGGCGCGACCGACATCGGGCCCAACCCCGATTCGCTGCCCGGCTACTACGGCGTTTCGGCCGGCTCGTGGAAACACTTCGCCGCGGCCTGGGACGTCGACTACGAGTGGATCAAGGCGCAGTTCGCACCGGGCATGATGGAGAAGTCCGGGCTCACGGTGTCGCGCTGGGTCGACGGCGTGCTCGAGCCGCAGGGCGTGCTCGACCAGCCGAATCCGCTGCGCGGGGTCGTCTACTGGGGACACGCGCCGAACTCGCAGACGCGCGGGCTCGACATGAAGAAGGCGATGGACAAGCTCGACCTGCTCGTCGTCGTCGATCCGTATCCGTCGGCCACCGCAGCGATGGCGGCGATGACGTCCGAGAACATCAACCCGAACCGCGCCGTCTACCTGCTGCCGGCCTGCACGCAGTTCGAGACCTCGGGTTCGGCGACCGCATCGAACCGTTCGCTGCAATGGCGCGAGAAGGTCATCGAACCGATGTTCGAGTCGATGCCCGACCACACGCTGATGCAGGCGATGGCCGACCGTCTCGGTTTCGGCGAGCAGCTGTCCAAGAACTACGAGATCCGCACGCTGTCGAAGCACGGCGTCGACTGGAAGGAGCCGACCCCCGAATCGATCCTGAAGGAGATCAACCGCTCGGTCTGGACGATCGGCTATACGGGCCAGTCGCCCGAGCGCCTGAAGCTCCACATGAAGCACATGGGCACGTTCGACGTGAAGACGCTGAAGGCGGTCGGCGGGCCCTGCGACGGCGACTACTTCGGTCTGCCGTGGCCGTGCTGGGGCAACCCGGAGCTGAAGCACCCGGGCACGCCGAACCTCTACCAGACCGACCGGCACGTGATGGACGGCGGCGGCAACTTCCGCGCGAACTTCGGCGTCGA
>JAAZBL010000009.1 GCA_012513825.1 Limnobacter sp.
CTGCACCTGCTTGCGCACTTTCGTCATCTTCATCGTCAGCTCCTGTGAGTGATCCGTTGCGGCCGATCCTGTCGGCTCGCAGGGATAGGAGCAGGCGCTGTGCCAGAACCGGATCTCGGCCTCCGGGGGCCGACAAACGGTCGCGAAGGTCCCGGGATGTGACGAAGGTCACACCGGCACGATCCGTCCGTCGGACGGGTCGACGCGATTCGACAATCCCCGTCGCGGCAGGGTGACCAATCTCGTCATCTCTCGTGACGCATTGGGTCAGGCCGCGCATCGGCGGTGGTTGAACGAGGCGGCGGAGCAAGCAGCGCGCTGCTCAGGGTCGCGTGCAGCACCAGCGAACCGTAGCGCTCGCAGACGCTTGCGCATCGCGCCGGCTCAAAACTCCAGCACGTCCCCCCGCTCCAGAATGCGCGGCGAGAACCGCCCCGCCCACGCGTCGATCTCGCGTTCGATCGTCGCCTGGTCGCTGGGTTTCAGGTGGGTGATCAGCACCTTCGGATCGCGACGCAGCTTGGCGAGTTCCTCGCCGAGCTGGATCGGATACAGGTGCCGGGCGGTCGTGGCAAGGTCCTGCTCGCGGTTCGAGAACGCGGTCTCGATGATCAGGTAGCGCAGATCGTCGACGCCGTTGACCTGGCGCCAGAACTCGTCGTTCGGGCCGGTGTCGCCGGAGAACACGAGAGAGCCCTTGCCCGACGACAGCTGGAATCCGACGGCAGGCACCGTGTGGCTGGCCGACAGGCTGCGCACCCGGCGTTGCCCGAGTTGCACCGTCTCGTCGATGCCCATCGGCTCGAAGCGCATCCACGGCCGCTCGTAGTGAGGGATCTCGGTGAAGTCCGGCCAGATCACCCAGTTGAAGATGTGCGTGCGCAGCGCGTCGATCGTTTCGGGCAGCGCGCGCACGACGATCGGCTTCTTGCGCAGGCTGCCTACCGAGTCGACGAGCAAGGGCAGCGCAGCGATGTGGTCGAGATGCGAGTGCGTCAGGAACACGTGGTCGATGGCCGCGAGTTCCGCGATGCTCAAGTCTTCGACGCCGGTCCCTGCGTCGAGCAGGATGTCGTCGTCGACCAGGAACGAGGTGGTCCGGGCGCGTGCGCCGATCCCGCCGCTACACCCGAGGACCCGTACCTTCATCAGAGCTCCGGCCAGTTCGCCGCCGTTCGCGCTGCTGCCTGCCGTTCGGCTGCGGCAGCAGCGCCTGTCCATTGTTGTCGTGCTGCGCGTTCGTGCTGCGAAAGTCCCGGATTGTAAGAGGCCGGCAGCTCGGCGTGACGCGCAATATTTCTCGGAACGTAGAGCCTGACCGGATCGCTGCGGCCCGCGACCTCGACCTGGGCGAGCTCGTCGAATTCCTGGCCGCGGCAGGCGGCGACCGTCGTCTCGCCGACCAGGATCGGCCTCTCCAGGACCTTGGTCAGGCCCTCGATGCGCGACGCGAGGTTCACGGCGTCGCCGATCGCCGTGTAGGTGCGGCGCAGGGCCGACCCCATGTCGCCCACGCGAACGACGCCGGTGAACACGCCGATGCCGATCGCCAGCGGCGGCAGGCCGCGCGAGACGAAGTCGACGGACAGGCGGCGCGCTTCTTCCTGCATCGACCAGGCGGCTTCGACCGCATGGTCGGCATGCAGCGGATCGTCGAGCGGTGCGCCCCAGAAGGCCATCACGGCGTCGCCGATGTACTTGTCGACGGTACCGCCGTGCCGGTGGATCGCCGCGGTCAAGCCGGTCAGCACGGTGTTCAGGTATTCGCGCAGCGCGGCCGGATCCATCGATTCGGCCATTCGCGTGAACCCCCGGATGTCGGCGAACAGGATCGTCAGTTCGCGGTCGGTGCTCTCCATCATGCGCCATCGGATCGGGTCGCGCGCCATCTGTTCGACGAGCGCCGGCGACACGTACTCGCCGAAGAGCCGGATCACCGCCCGACGCGCCCGCCCTTCTGCGAGATAGCCGAACAGCAGGTTGAATGCGGTCAACAGCAGCACGGCCGTCATCGACGCGGCCACGGGCAGCACGAGGCCGAGATTCGAATAGGCGATCGCGTTGCCGCCGGCGAGCGTCATCAGCGCGAGTGCGCCGGCGAGGACGGTGCCTATCGGTCCGAGCGCAGGCAGGATCAGCGCGAGCGCGCAACCGATGATCAACGTGTTCACGGCGGCGATCGCACCGGCCTCGGCCGGACGGCGCATCAGCCGTTGGTCCAGAGCGCCGGCGATCAGCGACGCGTGGATTTCGACGCCGGGATAGACCTCGCTGACCGGCGTCGGGCGCAGGTCGGTCAGGCCGGGCGCCGACGTGCCGACCAGCACGATCCGCTCGCGCATCGGCGACCAGTCGACCTTGCCCTCGAGCACGTCGGTCGCCGACAGGTACTGGAAGCGTCCACCCGACGGGCCGCCGCGTCCGGCATACGGGACCATCGCCGTGTAGCCGAAGGACACCGGAATGCGGACTCGCCCGCGTGGGCCATGCAGGCGCAGCCAGTCGGGTTCGGCGATCGTGGCGCCGTGCCCGAGATGCTGTCGCATCACGGCGAGTGCGAACGACGCATAGATCCGGCCTTCGTGGTGAGCGAGCAGGGGCATTGCACGTATCCGGCCGTCGACATCGATCCCGGCGCCGACGAAGGGATTGAAGAAGCCCTGTGCCGCGGCAGCCTGCCCGAGGGTCGCGATGTTCGCGCCGTAGCCGTCGGCATGAACCAGAGACGCTGCCAGGCCGGGCGCCGCCTCGCCGTCGAAGATCGGCATCGGCAGGCTGCCGCTTTGACGCCCGCGGCGATCGCTGCTCAGGTAGTAGCCGAGAACGGTCGGACGGCCACGCAGCGCCTGCGCGAGTCGCGCGTCGCCGGTGCTCGCGGCCTGCGGCTCGGCGAACAGCATGTCGAACCCGAGCACCGAAGGAGCGCCTTCGTCGAAGATCCGGTCGATCAGGTCGGCCATGCGCTCGCGCGGCCAGGGCCAACGGCCCTGTTCGGCAAGGCTGCGCTCGTCTACGTCGATGATGACGATTCGCGGATCGGGGACCGGCGTCAACAATGCCTGGCGGCTGTCGTAGAACTGCCGGTCGACGGCCGAAAGCGTATCGAAGGGGCGCCACCCGAGGTCGTGTGCCAGCATCAACACCACGATCGAAAGCCCGGCCAGGGCCCGCAACAATCGGGATCGCTGCAGCGCCGTCATCGCTGGGAGCTCGTCCGGCTCAGGAGCCGAGCCGGAAGCGCAGCATGGCACCTGCCAGTTCGATCAGGTCGCCATCGGAAAGCCGGTGTGCGTTCAGTCCGATCAGTTCGCCGTTGACCTGCGGGAAGGTCAGGCCTTCGAGATGGGTGATGAAGAAGCCGCCCTTGCGCCTCGAGATCACGGCCACCTGCGCGGCGGCGCCGCCGATCCGGTTGATCGTGCGGTCGAGCGATTGACGCTGGCCGGCCTGCGGTCCGTTCAGATGCTCGATCGAGGCCAGCCGGCTGCCCGGGTCGGCATCGACCGCATCGGCGGCAAGCCGATCATCGGCGGGCGAGACGCCCGGGATCGCGTCGAAGCCGGGTTCGCCGCCGGACTCCGCTTGCGGGCCCGCCCCTCGTCCAGCGACGGCACGGGCGGGATCGGCCGATGAGGTCTCGCGGCTGCGCGCAGCATCGCTGCAATCGGATGTGCGGCGGCCCGATACGCGGCGATCGCCCGCCCTGCGCTCGGACGTTCTGCGCTCGCCCGACCGGCGTTCGATCGGCGGCGAGCGCCCGTCGATTCCATCCGCTCCAGGTTCGGGCGGGGATTGGGAGCCGCCCGGTTGCGTCGCATTATGGTCGGCCGCCGCGGGCACATCGGCGCCTTCGCCCGCTGCAGTCGCACCGCCCTCGGCAGCCACGCCCGCCATGCCGCCGTTGGACGGCGCAGCGGCGTCCGTCGGCACCGGAGCCTCGAATCGCAGCCGATAGATCCCGATATCGATGACGTCGCCGTCGGCAAGAACCCGATGCTGGATCGGCAGGCCGTTAACCAGCGTGCCGTTGCGGCTGTTCAGGTCGTAGATGACGAATTCGCCGTTGCGCCGGCGAAGCAGCGCGTGTTCGCCGCTCACGGTGAGGTCATCGAGCGGCAGGTCGTTGTACGGCCGCCGTCCGATCGTCAGCATGCTGAGCTCGACAGGCACGACGCGCAGTTCTTCCGCAGCGCCGCCGAGGTACAGGCGAAGCGTCGGCAGTTCTGCGTGCCGGGCAAAACCGGACTGATCGGGAACCGACACGAACGGGTCTTCGTAGGCCGCGAAGGTAAGAGGCGTTTGCGGCGAGCCTACCGGAGGCGAGCTTGTTCGCAGGCAGGCCCGTCACGAACGGTCATCCGCTGCTGCCAGGCGGCGGTCATCGGACGATTGGCAGGGAGCGCTGCCCGGAGCCGTTACCCGGACAGCCGTTACCCGGACAGCCGTTACCCGGACCGCCGCTGCCGGCACGGCCGTCGCCCGGGCAAGAGAACCCGGGTGCGGCGGGGATCGGCGCGGCGTTCAGGCCGTGCGCTCGGTTTTCCTTTGCTGCCGGGCGGTCAGCATCTTGCCCCAGGCGACGACGATCAGCGCCCCGACCACCTCGGCGATCAGTTTGGTCGTTTTCGTGGGTTCGCCGAGCCAGTCGACGACGACCGGATCGCCGACCATCATGCCGCCGGCGATCCAGCCGAGCAGCGCGCCGCCGAAGGTCACGACGATCGGGTAGCGCTCGATCAGCTTAAGCACCAGCGTCGAACCCCAGACGATGATCGGAATGCTGACCAGCAGGCCGAAGATGACCAGGCCCATCTGATGATCCGGGTCGGCCTGGTTCGCCGCGCCGGCGATTGCGATCACGTTGTCGAAGCTCATGACGAGGTCGGCGATGACGATGGTCCTGACCGCCGACATCAGCGTGGTGCCGCCTTCCAGGTTGCCGTGCTCGTCATGATCGCCGGGGGCGACCAGCTTGATCCCGATCCAGATCAGCAGGATGCCGCCGACCAGCTTCAGGAACGGAATCTGGAGCAGCGTGACCGCGAATGCGATCAGGATCACCCGCAGGATGATCGCGCCCGCCGTTCCCCAGAGGATGCCGCGCATCTTCAGGTGGTTCGGCAGGTTCCGGCAGGCCAGCGCGATGACGACGGCGTTGTCGCCGCCAAGCAGGATGTCGATCAGGATGATCTGAAACACGGCACCCCAGTGCATCGTGCTCAGAAACTCGATCAAGGACTCCATTGTTCTTTTCTCCTGCGGCGGGCGCTCAGAGCAGGCTCTTCAGCAGCCGCCCCATCTCCGACGGATCGCGCGTGACCTTGATGCCGCAGGCCTCCATCACTTCGAGCTTGGCTTGCGCCGTGTCGTCGCCGCCCGAGATCAGCGCGCCGGCGTGGCCCATGCGCTTGCCGGCCGGCGCCGTGACACCGGCGATGAATCCGACGACCGGCTTCTTCATGTTGTCCTTGATCCAGCGCGCCGCCGTCACTTCGTCGGGACCACCGATCTCGCCGATCATGACGACCGCGTCGGTCTCGGGGTCCTCGTTGAACATCTTGATGACGTCGATGTGCTTGAGCCCGTTGATCGGGTCGCCGCCGATGCCGACCGCCGACGACTGGCCCAGGCCGATCTCGGTGAGCTGCGCGACCGCTTCGTAGGTCAGCGTGCCGGAGCGCGAAACGACGCCGATGCGTCCCTTGCGATGGATGTGCGCCGGCATGATGCCGATCTTCAATTCGTCGGGCGTGATCGTGCCCGGACAGTTCGGGCCCAGCAGCAAGGTCTTCTTGTTCGCCTTGCGCATCCGGTCGCGCACGACGATCATGTCGCGCACAGGGATGCCCTCGGTGATGCAGATGACCAGGTCGAGCTCGGCGTCGACCGCCTCCCAGATCGCATCGGCAGCACCCGCCGGCGGCACGTAAACGACCGACACGGTCGCGCCGGTTTCGGCTTTCGCTTCCTTGACGCTCGCGTAGATCGGGATGCCTTCGAAGTCCTCGCCGGCCTTCTTGGGGTTGACGCCGGCCACGAAGGCGGCTCGGCCGTTCGCGTATTCTCGGCACATCCGCGTGTGGAACTGCCCGGTCTTGCCGGTGATCCCCTGCGTGATGACCTTCGTGTCCTTGTTGATCAGGATGCTCATCGGTAATCCTCGTCGATTCAGTTGCCGGCGGCCGCGGCGACGACCTGCTTGGCGGCATCGGCCATCGTGTCGGCCGAAATGATCGGCAGCCCCGATTCGGCCAGCAGCTTCTTGCCGAGGTCTTCGTTCGTGCCCTTCATCCGCACGACCAGCGGAACCTTCAAGCCGACGGCCTTGCTGGCGGCGATGACGCCTTCGGCGATCACGTCGCAACGCATGATGCCGCCGAAGATGTTGACGAGGATGGCCTTCAGGTTCGGATTGCGCAGCATGATCTTGAAGGCCTCGGTGACCTTCTCGGTCGTGGCGCCGCCGCCGACGTCGAGGAAGTTGGCCGGCTCGCCGCCGAACAGCTTGATCGTGTCCATCGTGGCCATCGCGAGGCCGGCGCCGTTGACGAGGCAGCCGATGTTGCCGTCGAGCTGGATGTAGGCCAGGTCGTACTTGCTGGCCTCGATCTCGGCAGGATCCTCTTCGTCGAGGTCGCGCAGTTCGAGGATTTCAGGGTGGCGGAACAGCGCATTGGCGTCGAAGTTCAGCTTCGCGTCGAGCGCGACGACCTTGCCGTCGCCGGTCAGGATCAGCGGATTGATCTCGGCGAGCGAAGCATCGGTCTCCCAGAACGCCTGGTACAGCCCATGCAGCACCGCACGCGCCTGCGGGAGGCTTTCGGCCGGAATGCCGATCTTCGTGGCGATGTCGTCGGCCTGCGCGTCGGTGAGTCCCTCGGCAGGATCGATGAAGACCTTGTGCAGCAGCTCGGGCGTCTTCTCGGCGACTTCTTCGATGTCCATGCCGCCTTCGCTCGAGGCCATCAGCGCGACCCGCTGGGAGACGCGGTCGACGACGAGGCCGACGTACAGCTCCTTGGCGATGTCGGCCCCCTCCTCGATCAGCAGCCGGCGCACCTTCTGGCCTTCGGGACCGGTCTGGTGCGTGACGAGCTGCATACCGAGGATTTCGCTCGACAGTTGGCGCACCTCGTCGATCGAGCGCGCCAGCTTGACGCCGCCGCCCTTGCCTCGGCCGCCGGCGTGGATCTGCGCCTTGACGACCCAGACGGGCCCGCCGAGCGTTTCGGCGGCCTTGACGGCCTCGTCGACGGAGAAGCACGGAATGCCGCGCGGGACGGCCACGCCGAACTTCTTCAGGATTTCCTTGCCCTGGTACTCATGGATCTTCACGTCTGTTCCCTCATCGAAATCGAGTGTCTTCGTCGACCAAGGCAACGACCCGCACGGGCCGGCACCACGACGTGCCTAACGAAACCGCCGGCGACCGGACGATCGAAAAGCCCCGCTCCGCGCCAACCGGGCAAGCTCACGGGCAAGGCAAGACAGCGGCAGGACACCCCCGACCCAGGGACCGGGCCTCGACCCGGGGACGTCGAAAAGCCCTGCAGTTTATCACGCAGGCCCCTTTTCCCCGGGCGCCGAAGACAGGTTTCGCCGCACGAGCACGGGGACAAAAGCAAGGGCAGGCACCGGCCGCGCAGGCGCAACTTCGAAACACTCAGTCGTCGGGAGCAGAGTCCGGAAGGTCGTCGGGATCGCTATCGGGAAGATGCCCGAATTCGGAATCGGAACGCTGCTCGGCACCGCTGACGACGCGCCGGACGACATCGCTGCGAAAGCCGCGGGCGACGAGAAAACGCGTCTGTCGGGCGCGCTCCTGAGGCGTTTCGGGCGGCCGGCCGAAACGGCGCTGCCACAGCGCATGGGCACGGGCCGTTTCGCTGCTCGCGAGTTCGGCGACCTGGGCTTCGACCAGCTCGGCGTCAAGTCGATGCGAGCGCAGTTCGTGGCGGATCAGCGCCGTGCCGAAACGATCGGCTTTCCGATGCACCAGCGATTCGGCGAATCGCTGCTCCGAAAGCAGCCCGGCCGACTCGAGTTCATCGAGCACGCGATCGAGCTGTTCGGCGGACTCGGCATGCGCGGCCAGCTTCCGGCTCAGTTCCAGCCGGCTGTGTTCGCGCCTTGCCAGAAAACGCAATGCGCGGCCCTTCAGCGACAGCGAAGGTCGCTTGCGGGCCGCGACATCCGACAGCTCGCTCATCGAAGTTGCCGCGAGGAGCGCTGCGGGGACGGCTTAGCGCAGACTTTACGCAGGTCTATGCGGCTTGTTCGGTCTTGCCGCGTCCGGCCACGCCGTAGTGGTCGCGCACGCGGTTCTCGATCTCGAGTGCCATATCGGGGCGTTCGCGCAGGAATTCGCGGGCGTTGTCCTTGCCCTGGCCGACGCGCTCGCCGCCGTAGCTGTACCAGGCACCGCTCTTTTCGACGACATTGCAGGCAACGCCGAGATCGATGATCTCGCCCAGGCGCGAAACGCCTTCACCGTAGAGGATGTCGAACTCCGCCTGCTTGAATGGCGGCGCGACCTTGTTCTTGACGACCTTGACCCGGGTTTCGTTACCGATGATCTCGTCGCCCTTCTTGATCGATCCGGTACGGCGGATGTCCAGGCGCACCGACGCGTAGAACTTCAGCGCGTTGCCGCCGGTCGTGGTCTCCGGGTTGCCGAACATGACCCCGATCTTCATCCGGATCTGGTTGATGAAGACGACCAGGCAGTTCGTGCGCTTGATCGTGCCGGTCAGCTTGCGCAGCGCCTGCGACATCAGCCGCGCCTGCAGGCCGGGCAGGGAGTCGCCCATTTCGCCTTCGATCTCGGCCTTGGGCGTGAGCGCGGCGACCGAGTCGATGACGATCAGGTCGACCGAGCCCGAGCGCACCAGCGAATCGGTGATTTCGAGTGCCTGTTCGCCGGTGTCCGGCTGCGAGATCAGCAGGTCTTCGAGCTGTACGCCGAGCCTGGATGCGTATTGGACGTCGAGCGCATGCTCGGCATCGATGAAGGCGCAGACGCCGCCGAGCTTCTGCATTTCGGCGATCGCCTGGAGCGCGAGCGTGGTCTTGCCCGAGGATTCGGGCCCGTAGATCTCGACGACCCGCCCGCGGGGCAGTCCGCCGACGCCGAGCGCGATGTCGAGGCCCAGCGAGCCGGTAGACACGACCTGGATGTCGCGCTCGACCTCGCTGTCCGAGAACTTCATGATCGCGCCCTTGCCGAACTGCTTTTCGATCTGGGCAAGAGCAGCGCCGAGCGCCTTCGCGCGTTCGGTGCGGGATTTCGCGTCGTCCATGTTGATGACTTTTTCCATTCGAGGCCCTTGTCCGGAGTAGTGTCTGACGGTCCGGATTATGGCATGTGAGTACTGTATAAACAATCAGCCTTTCGGCTTAGGAGCCACGGCCGGCTCAGGACACCGACGGAGACTCGGTCGCGTCGGCGGCCAGCGAGCGCAATTGCTCGCAAGCCACGAGCAGCGCGTGCAGCGCCGCCTGCGCGCGCACGCTCGCACGATCGCCGGCGAACTGCCGCGTTTCGGCGCGGGCTTCGCAGTCGAGCGCGGTCCAGCCGAAGCAGACGGTCCCGACCGGCTTGCCCGGGGCTGCGCCGCCGGGTCCGGCGATGCCGGTGATCGCCAGCGACAATTGCGCGCGGCTGCGCGCCAGCGCGCCCTCGGCCATTTCGCGGGCGGTTTCCTCGCTGACCGCACCGCGGAGCTTGAGCGTATCGGCCGACACGCCGAGCATATCGGCCTTCGCGGCGTTGCTGTAGCTGATGAAGCCGCGTTCGAACCATTCGCTCGAACCGGCGACTTCGGTCAGTGCCCGGCAGACCAGGCCGCCGGTACAGGATTCGGCGCATGCGATCGTCCAGCCGCGCTCGCGCAGCATCCGGCCGAGCATGGCGGCGGTCTCGAAGACTCGTCGCTCGATCTCGGCCGTGGCGGATTCGCCTTGCACCGCGGTCGGCGTCGGAATGGTCATCGGATCATCTCTCCTTCGGTCGGCGACGCGGCCGGACGCTGGCAGCGCACGCCGTCCGGCAGGGACGCCGGCTTCGTCGCGGCCCGCCTCAAGCTGCCAGGCGGCTCGCCACCGCAATGACGAACAGCGTATACAGGGCCGCCAGCAGGTCGTCGAACATCACGCCGAAGCCGCCCTTCAAGCTTGCATCGTAATGCCTGATCGGCGGCGGCTTCACGATGTCGAAGAAGCGGAATACGACGAAGGCACCGAGCTGCGCGAGCCATCCGCCCGGCACGAACAGCAGCACCAGCCAGAACGCGACGATTTCGTCCCAGACGATCGCACCGTGGTCGTCCACGCCGAGGTCGCGCGCGGTGCGCCCGCAGGCCCAGATGCCGAGCGCGAAGGCCAGCACGAGCACGATCGCCCAGTGGCGCGGCGCGAGCCAGTCTGCAGCCACTGCGAACACCAGCCAGGCCCACAGCGTACCGACGGTGCCCGGACCGAGCGGCGAAAGGCCGCTGCCGAATCCCAGCGCAACGAAATGCGACAGCTTCGCGCGCAGGAAGCGGGCATCGGGCCGACGGGGCGCTGCGCCCGCCTCAGGCGAAGTGGTCGAATCCACGGCTTCGCCAGGCGATCGGACGCCCGCGGGCGTCGACGACGTGCAGCGTCTCGCCGGCATCGAAACAACCGATTCTCGTCAGCGGCAGGCCGAGACGGGCGGCCAGTGCGTCGATCGCGACCCGGTTCTCGGGTGCGGCTGCGAACAGCAGCTCGTAGTCGTCGCCGCCCGAGAGCGCCAGCGCCATCTGCCGCTCCTGCGGCAGCTCGACAAGCTCCGGGGCCAGCGGCACCGACGACCAGTCGAGCTGCGCTCCGACTCGCGAACGTTCGAGCAGGTGGCCGAGGTCGCCGGCGAGCCCGTCGGACAGGTCGATCGCCGCCCGCGCGAGATGGCGCAGCGCCAGGCCCAGCGCCACGCGCGGCTCCGGGCGCTCCAGCCTGCGACGTGCCGGGTGATCTTCGGCCAACACCCGCTGCGCCTTGCGTTCGGCGACCGCATGAGCCGCCGCGCCCAGCTCGCCCGAGACCCAGAGGTCGTCGCCCGGTTCGACCCGGTCCCTGCGCAATGCCGCTTCGGGCGGCACTTCGCCGAAGACCGTGATGCAGACGTTCAGCGGGCCCCGCGTGGTATCGCCGCCGACGAGTTCGCAGTCGAAGCGATCGGCCAGTGCGAACAGGCCGTCGTGGAAGGACCCGAGCCAGCGTTCGTCGGCCTGCGGCAGCGACAGTGCCAGCGTGAAGGCCAGCGGTCGCGCCCCCATCGCGGCCAGGTCCGACAGGTTGACTGCCAGCGCCTTGTGACCGAGCGCAGACGGGTCGACGTCGTCGAACGCATGGCGGCCACCGACCATCATGTCGGTCGAGATCGCCAGGCTGCTGCCGGCAGCCGGCGGGCCGAGCAGCGCGCAGTCGTCGCCCATTCCGAGCAGCGCGCGTCGCGCCGGTCCCCGATCGAAGAAACGGCGGATCAGCTCGAATTCGCCGATCGCGTGTTCGCCCGCCCGTGCGCCGCTCGCGCGGGGCGCCCGGTCGTTCGTCTGGCGAGCCGCGTCGCCCGCCTTGCGGGACGCGTCGCCCTCGGGGCGCGCCGTGCCGCTCACTTGCCCGGCCGCGTCTCGACGGGACGCAGGGCCAGTGCCATGCGATCGAGCACGCCGTTGACGTACTTGTAGCCGTCGGTACCGCCGTAAGTCTTCGTGACTTCGACGGCCTCGTTGATGACGACGCGATACGGGATCTCGGGCATCTGCGACAGCTCGTAGCTCGCCAGCAGCAACACCGCGTGCTCGACGGGGCTCAACTCGACGGTCTTTCGATCCAGGTGCGGCGCGATCAGGGCGTCGAGCTCGCGCGCTGCATGGATCGTGCCATGCAGCAAGGCCTTGAAGTGCTCGCGATCGGCCTTCTCGAACCCCGGATTGCTTGCAGCGAGATGCGCTTCGATCGCCCCGGAATCCTCGCCGGACAACAGCCACTGGTACAGGCCCTGGACTGCGAGTTCGCGCGACCGGCGGCGTGCGTTCTTCGGCGGCGTACCACTGCCCGAAGGCGGCCGCGCTGCAGGTCGCTCGGTGCTCATCAGTGTGCCCTGCGCCGCCTGGACGAAGCACGATCCGCCGACTGGCGCGTACCCGAGCGGGCCTGCCTGCCGTCGCCGCGGGGACGATCGCCGTCCAGTTCGTCGCCTTCGTCGTCGTCCTCTTCGTCTTCGTCTTCGTCTTCGTCGTCCTCGTCGTCTTCGTCGTCTTCGTCCTCGTCTTCGTCCTCGTCTTCGTCCTCGTCCTCGTCGTCGTCGTCGTCGTCGTCGTCGTCGTCGCCTTCATCGTCGCC
>JAAZBL010000125.1 GCA_012513825.1 Limnobacter sp.
CCTACTTCAGTTCCGCGCCGGCCAGCTCGCCGGTCAGGAACTTGTTGGGCCGCAGGAAGAACGAGAGCACCAGCGCCCCGTTCGGCGCGCGCGCAACGTGACGGTTGCCCTTCGGCCGCCAGACGTAGTCGCCGGCACGCACCTCGCCCTCTTCGTCGACGATGCTGCCTTCGAGCACGAAGGTCTGCTCGATCTCCACGTGTTCGTGCAGGTCGAGCTGCGAGCCGGGCTGCCAGCGGAACAGCGCGGTCAGCAGGCCGGTCTCCGGATCCTCGAGCAATACCTTCATCTCGACGCCGGGCGTCGGCGTGGGTTTCCACGGCAGCGACTCGACGTCGACGTAGCGCGAGTCGAGCGGTCCGAGCGCCTCTTCGCCCTTCAGGTTCGGGGTTCTTGCCATGCCGGCCTCCTCGTGTCTCACCATAGCTTAATTCGGGGCACGCCGCCGGGACAGCGCGCGGACGACGCGAACGGAACGTTCACCACTGCCCGAAGAACACGCCGGCCTGCTTGTGCCGGTTCGTGCCGGCCTCGACGAACGCATGGCTGACCGAAGTCCGGCGCTTGCGTCGCGTGAACCAGTCGAGCAGCGTCTCGCGCAGTTCGCGCCGCACCGCACTGCTGCCCTCGTCTCGGCCGAGGTCGTGGAACTCCTCGGGGTCGGCCTGCAGGTCGAACAACTGCTCGGGCGCATCGAGCCAATGCACGTAGCGCCAGCGATCGGTACGCACCGACCAGGCGTGGCACTGGTCGACGGCGCGGCCGAGCCGCAGGCGCGCCGCCTTGAAGCTGTAGTCGAGCTCGGAGAAGACCGCGGTCTTCTCCGCCGCATCGCCGCCGCGCAGCAGCGGCAGCAGGCTCGTGCCTTCGATGCGGTGGGCGGGAATCTCGAGGCCGAGCGAATCGAGGATCGTCGGCACGACGTCGACGCCCTCGACGAAGGCCTGCTCGACGCTGCCGTGCCTGGCCCGCGCCGCATCGGCGGGATCGCAGACGATGAAGGGCACGCGCTGCACGGTGTCGTGGAACAGCTCCTTCTCGCCGAGCCAGTGGTCGCCGAGATAGTCGCCGTGATCGGACGTGAACACGACCAGCGTCTCGTCGAACAGCCGGCGCCGGTCCATGTAGTCGAACAGGCGGCCGAGCTCGTCGTCGAGCTGGTGGATCAGGCCCTGGTAGGCCGGGCGCACGGTGCGGATGCAGTCGTCTCTCTGGAAACTGCGACTTTCCTCGCTCTCGCGATAGGCGGCCACGACCGGATGCTGGTCGCGCAGCTCGTCATCGCTGCGAACGACCGGCAGGCACTGATCGGCGGTATAGCGCGCGTGGTAAGGCGCGGGAGCCATGTACGGCCAGTGCGGCTTCACGTAGCTCAGGTGAAGCACCCAAGGCGTATCGCCCATCTGCTGCATGAACCCGAGCGCCTGGTCGGTCATGTAGGCCGTCTCGGAGTGCTCGGCACGCACGCGCGACGGCAGGTGCACGTTGCGCATGTGCCAGCCGCTGACGACCTTGCCTTGCGCGTCGACGCCGGAGATCACGTAGTCGCTCCACGGGTCGGCGCTGTCGTACCCGTGCCGGCGCAGGAACGCCGGATAAGCGCTTTCGTCGCCCGGCGTGTGATGGCCGTCGTAGCGATCGATCTCCTCGAAGCCGCCGCGCGACAGCAGTTCGCCGAGTTCCGAGTCGCCCTCGATGCGCAGCCTCGACAGGCCGTCCCGGTCGACCATCACGTGCGTCTTGCCGGCCAGCACGAGCTTGCGACCGGCCCCTCGCAGGTATTCGCCGAGCGTGACCTCGCCGATCGGCAACGGTACGCGGTTCCAGGTCGCGCCGTGGCTGCTCGGATAGCGGCCGGTGTAGTAGCTCATTCGCGACGGACCGCAGACGCCGCTGTTGACGAAGGCGCGATCGAAGCGCACGCCGCGCGCGGCCAGCGCGTCGATGTTCGGCGTCTTCAGCCACGGGTGGCCGTAGCAGCCCAGGTGGTCCCACCTGAGCTGGTCGCACATGATGAAAAGGACGTTGCGCACCGCCCCCGTCACGGCCTGTATCCCGATCGCCGTACGACCGGCTCCCACTGCGCCCGATAGGCCCTCAGCGCTTCGGCGGTCTGCGCAGCGTTCGACGAGACCGGCACCATGCTCGCTCCGGCAAAGCGTTCGCGCAGCGCTTCGTCGCGCATCGTCTCGGCGACCGCCTCGGACAGCCGGCGCACCTTGTCGGCCGGCATCGTGACCGGTGCGAACAAGGTGTTCCAGCCGCTGGCGGTCAGGTCGATGCCGATCTCGCGAAAGGTCGGCACCTCGGGCGAAGCCGGCGACCGGCGCTCGCCCGACACCGCCAGCATCCGGATCTTCTCGCCTGCATGCTGCGGCTCGAGCGTGTCCAGCGTATCGACAGCCACCGGCACGTGACCGCCGATCAGGTCGGTCAGCGCCGATGCCGAACCGCGGTAGCCGACGACCTGAACGTCGACGCCGGTGCGCTCGCCGAGCATCAGCGCGAAGAAATGCGGCAGGCTGCCGGTGGCAGGGACCGCGACGCTCGCCTTCTCGGGATTGGCCCTCATCCAGGCGAGCAGGTGGTTGAACTCGCGCACCGGCACGGCTGGGCCGACGGCCACCGCGAACTCGTACTCGGTGACCTGCGAGACCGGCACGAAGTCGTTGTCCGGAACGTAGCCGACGTCGGTGAAGACCAGCGGCGCGACGACCATGATCGCCGGATTCGCCAGAATCAGCGTGTTCGAGTTCCCCTCGTGCCTGACCTGCTGCGCGGCGAGCCGGCCGCCCGCGCCGGGACGGTTCTCGACGACGACCGGCACGCCGATCCGGGCGGCGAGTCCGTCGGCCAGCAGGCGCGCCGCACGGTCGGACGAGCCGCCCGGTCCGTAGGGAACGACGATCTTCAGCGTGCCGCCGTCGAGCGGCTGGGCGACGGCGGCCGCGGCGCCGCCGGTCAGGGCCAATGCGAATGCGAATGCGCGCAGGAATGCGGACATCATCGATCTCCTCCTTGTCGTTTCGCACGAGGATACTCGCGCGAAGCAAGGCGCGCACCGGGCGTCGTCCGGCCTCCGTCGCAGCTCAGCCGTCGAAGCGATCGGCGTCGAACGCGGCGTCGACCGGGACCTGCAGCGCCGTCGCGAGCTGGTTCGTCTTCGCCGCCAGTGCGATCACGCGCAGCAGGTCCGCGTGCTGCGCGTCGCTCATCCCCTTCGCGCGCGCCGCTGCCGTGTGCGAGTGTACGCAATAGGCGCAGCCGTTCGTCGCCGAAACGGCGATGTACAGCAACTCCTTCGTCAGCGGGTCGAGCGCCGACGGCGCCGACATCACGGCCTTCGCTTCGGCCCAGGTCCGCTCCAGCAGGTCCGGGTCGAAGGCCAGGGAGCGCCAGAAGTTGTTGACGAAGTCCGACTTGCGCGTCGCGCGGATGTCGTCGAAGACGGCGCGCACGCGCGGATCGGTTTCGGGCTCGGAGCGGGTGGCTATGGTCGACATCGGAAGTCTCCTCGGTTTCCGGTCTCCGGTTCGGTCGATACCGGAGAACTCGCGTTCGATCGATGCCGGCGTGCGTTCGACCGATGCCCGGGCGCGCGTTCAATCGATGCCCAGGTACTTGTGCGTCTGCATGCTGAGCCGCCACTTCGGATGCGCGAGGCACCAGTCGATCGCCGCGCGCGTGTTGCGCTCGCGCTCGGGACCGTCCATCGGCTGCACGAAGAAGTGGTCGAAGTCCAGCGTTTCGAAGCGCCCGGGCATCGCCTCGGGCTGCGGATAGACGAGCTTCAGCTCGTTGCCCGAACGCTGCACCAGCGGCGCGTCGGCCTTCGGGCTCACGCAGATCCAGTCGAGGCCCTTCGGCGCCGGCTGCGTCCCGTTGGTCTCGACGGCCACCTCGAAGCCCTCGGCGTGGAACGCGTCGACCAGCGGCTCGTCGAGCTGCAGCAGCGGCTCGCCGCCGGTGCAGACGACATAGCGGCGGCCCGAGTCGTCGCCTGCCGGCCAGCGCGAGGCCACCGCACGAGCCAGTTGGCCGGCCGACGCGAACTTGCCGCCGCCCTGTCCGTCGGTGCCGACGAAGTCGGTATCGCAGAAGCGGCAGACCGCCGTCGCGCGATCCTGTTCGCGCCCGGTCCACAGGTTGCAGCCGGTGAAACGGCAGAAGACGGCAGGACGGCCGGCCTGGGCGCCCTCGCCCTGCAGCGTGTAGAAGATCTCCTTGACGCTGTAGCTCATCGGTCCGACCTCAAAGCGGCAAGGCGGGGCCGTCGTCGCCCCAGGACAGGATCGCACCGCAGCCACGCGTCTCGTACAGGTCGATCCGGTCGAGCTGCGGCAGTACCGGTTGCGCCCGCCGCCTGATCCAGCGCGCGAGGCTCGCGGCATCGTTGTCCTCGACGCCGGGCAGCTCGTACAGCGGCTGGTGGTCGATCTCACGGAACACCGGCGAAAACAGCGCCTTGACGTCGCCGAAGTCGACGGTCCAGC
>JAAZBL010000126.1 GCA_012513825.1 Limnobacter sp.
AATACCGGATCGCGGGCCGACGTTCAAGCGGCCTTCGAGCTCGTCCAGACGACTACTTACTTACTATCCCCGTTTCGGGGAGACACCGAATCGAACGCTTGAGCACCCGTCAGCGTCGGGCCTATACTGGAACGAAGTACCGATCAGCGGAACACCGGAACGACAGGAGACCCCAATGACCGAGAGGAAATCCGTGCTCGTCGTCGGCGCGGGCGACGCCACGGGCGGCGCGATCGCCCGGCGTTTCGCCCGCGAGGGCTATGTCGCCTGCGTGACCCGGCGCAATGCCGACAGGCTGCAGCCGCTCGTAAACGAGATCCGGGCCGCCGGCGGCGAGGCGCACGGCTTCGAATCGGATGCGCGCAAGGAGGAAAGCGTCGTCGCGCTGGTCGACCGGATCGAACGCGAGATCGCCCCGCTCGATGCGGCGATCTTCAACATCGGCGCGAACGTCCGCTTCGGGATCACCGAAACCACGGCGCGCGTCTACTACAAGGTCTGGGAGATGGCCTGCTTCGCCGGCTTCCTGATGGGCCGCGAAGCCGCCAGGGTCATGCTGCCCCGGGGGCGCGGTTCGATCTTCTTCACCGGTGCCACTGCCAGCCTGCGCGGCCGGGCCGGCTATGCAGCCTTCGCCGGCGCCAAGCACGCGCTGCGGGCGCTCGCGCAATCGATGGCTCGCGAACTCGGACCCAAGGGCATCCACGTCGCGCATCCGATCATCGACGGCGCGATCGACACCGAATTCATTCGCGAGAACTTTCCCGAGCGCTACGCATTGAAGGCGCAGGACGGGATCGTCGACCCCGAACACATCGCCGACATCTACTGGATGCTGCACCAGCAGCCGCGCGACGCCTGGACGCACGAGCTCGAGCTGCGGCCCTGGCTCGAGAACTGGTAAGCGAGGGCCGCCCGCTATCAGTCCCTCGGATCGTCGGGTCGGCTCCGGTCGACCGGCTCTTCTTCCGACGGGTCCTGCCGCTCGTCGTTCTCCGGCGCAATGTCCAGTTCGCTTTCGTCGATCGGCGGCGTCGGCGGTATCGTGCGTTCGGCCGGAGAGCCCTCGCCCGGCATCGGCTTGACCGTGTCCACCCAGGTTTCGGCGCTGTCGGCCGTCACGGAATCGCGCCCGGCCGCGCCGCGTTCGCCGGTGCCGTAGCGATCGCTGTCGCCGTCCAGTTCCGGGTCGCCGATGTCGGGACCGGCCGTGCGCGTGCCGCCGCCGTCGGGGTCGGCGTTCGTGCCCTGATCGAGGCCGGGATCGACGTCGATCGTCGTGCCCGATCCGCCGGCAATATCGCTTCCGGAGTCCGACGAATCGCTCGGGCCCAGCGCCTTGGTCCCGTGACCGCGGTCGACGACAGGCGGCTCTTCGCCGGTGATGTCGAGTGTGCTTCCAGCCATGACGATCCCTCCGAGATTCGCAAGCGGTGCATCCGCGTATCACGCCGGCGCAGCAATCGGCATGCCTCCGGAACCTTGCCGACCGGCATCGCCGACTTGTCGACGCGCGCAGGCGCTTGGCGGTACCCTGAGGCCTCGAAACCGATTCGAAGGTGCCCCATGGCCGCTCGCTCGATCGCGTCGCTGTCGCTGACTTTCGGCCTCGTGTCGATCCCGGTGAAGGTCTATTCGGCCACCGAAAGCCGCTCCGGCGTCAGCTTCAACCTGCTGCACGAATGCGGATCGCGAGTCAGGCAGCAGTACTTCTGCATCCGCGAGAACGTTCCCGTCGATCGCTCGGAACTGAAGAAGGGCTACGAATTCGAGAAGGACCGCTACGTGATGTTCGAGCCCGACGAACTGAAAGCGCTCGAAGAAACCGCGCAGCACACGATCGACATCATTTCGTTCATTCCGCTCGAGTCGGTCGACCCGATCTACTACGACAAGGCCTACTACCTCGCTCCGGACAAGCGCGGCGGCAAGCCGTACCAGCTGCTGCTCGAAGCGATGCGCGAAAGCGGGCGCTGCGCGCTCGCGCGCTGGGTCTGGAAAGGCAAGCAGTACGTCGTGCAGGTGCGCCCCGGCAGCGACGGCCTGATCCTGCAGCAGCTTCTTTATGCCGACGAGGTGCGCTCGATGGCCGACCTGGATATCGAATCCGCCGATATCCGCAAGCCCGAGCTGCAGCTCGCGCTGCAGCTGATCGACCAGATCGCCGCCGACGGCTACGACCCTCAGGAGTTCAAGGACGAGGAAAAGCAGCGCGTGCTCGAAGCGATCGACGAAAAGATCGCCGGCAAGCAGATCGTCGTCACCGAGGAGCATGCGCCGCAGGGCGGCGGCCAGATCATCGACCTGACCGAGGCGCTGCGCGCCAGCCTGTCGAAGGGCAAGCGGACGGCAAAGGGGGCGGCAGCACCGGAGCAGCCGGAGACGCAGGCTCCGGCCGCAGCCAAAGCGAACGGCAGGAAGGCGGCGGCCAGCGACAGCCCGGGGCGCAAGGCACCGAGGCGCGCCGCCGCGTCATCGCGAAGCGCAAGCTCCGAGGCCGCGCCGCGCGCGCGCGCACGAAAGTAGCGCGCACCGCCGCGAGATGCAGACCTACAGCCTGCGCGCGATCCAGTCGATGCTCGGTCTTTCCCGCGCCGTCGTCTCCCGGTTGGTCGCAGCAGGCTTCGTCACGCCGGCGCGCGGCAAGCGCCGCGAGTACCTGTTCGGATTCCAGGACATCGTGCTGCTGCGCACGGCGCACGAACTGCAGCAGGCCCGGATTCCGACGCGCAGGATCCTGCGCTCGCTGCAGCGGCTGCGCAGCACGCTCCCCGAAGAACTGCCGCTGAGCGGCCTGCGGATCAGCGCCATCGGCAGCGAGATCGTCGTCAGCGAGGGCGATCGCCAGTGGCATGCCGATACCGGCCAGTTGCTGCTCGATTTCGAACTGCGCCCCGTCCGGGGCACGATCAGTGTGCTCGACCCGGCCGCTGCCGGCGCCGCGGCGCCGCCCGGCCTGGCGCGGCAAGGCTCGACGGGGCCCGGCCCGGCAAGTCCGAGCCCGACAAGGCCCGGCCCGACGCCGCGCGACTGGTTCGAGCGCGGCCTCGCTCTCGAAGCCGACGACCCGGCCGGCGCCGAAGCGGCCTATCGGGCGGCGATCGCGGCGGCCCCCGACTGCGCCGACGCCTATCTGAACCTCGGTGTCCTGCTGGCCGAGTCGGGGCGGCACGCCGAGGCCGAACGCCTGTACCGCGACGGGCTCCGGATTTGCTCCGACGAGCCGGTGCTGCACTTCAACCTCGCCGTCGCGCTCGAAGATCTCGGGCGCAGCGACGAGGCGCTGCGCGCATACGAAGACTGCCTGCGGCTCGCGCCGGACTTCGCCGACGCGCACTTCAACGCGGCGCGGCTCTACGAGAGCGCCGGACACCCGCGCAAGGCGATCCGGCACTACAGCGAATACCGGCGCCTGCAGCGCCACTAACGATGACGGAGGTCCCGAGATGAAAGGCAAGACGGCAACGGTCCACTGGGAAGGCGGCGGCAAGGCCGGCGTCGGCAAGATCAGCACCGAGACCGGGGCGCTGAGCGACTATCCGTACGGCTTCGCCAGCCGCTTCGAGGACGACCGCAAGGGCACGAACCCGGAAGAGCTGCTCGGCGCCGCACACGCGGCCTGCTTCGCGATGGCGTTCTCGTTCGCCTGCGACAAGGAAGGCCTGAGCACCGAGATCGTCGACACGAAGGCGGCCGTGCACCTGATGTCGAAGGACGGCGGCTTCGCGATCGAACGGATCGATCTCGAGCTCGAAGCCCGGGTACCGGGGGCCGACGAGGCGAAGTTCCAGCAGCTTGCGCAAGGCGCGAAGGAGAACTGCCCGTTGTCGAAGGCGCTGGCCAGCGTGCCGCAGATCACGCTGAAGGCGACGCTGCGCCAGTAGGCGCTGCGACTGCCGCTCGGCGCGACCGGGCCGGCCCATCGGCAAGCCCTCGGTCCCGCGCCCCCCGCGATGCCGTTCGTCGACTTCGCCACCTGGCCGCTCGAGCTGTCGGTGCTCGCCCGGGTGCTGGCGGCGATGATCCTCGGCGGCATCATCGGCTTCGAGCGCGAGCTCAAGAGCCAGTCGGCCGGCCTGCGCACGCACATGCTGATTGCCGGCGCGGCGGCGCTGATCGTCGGCCTCGGGCACCTGCTGGTGCGCGACTACTCCGACGAGCAGTTCCGCGAGCTGGTCCAGGTCGATCCGGTCCGACTGATCGAAGCGGTCGTCGCCGCCGTCGGTTTCGTCGGTGCCGGCACGATCATCAGGCGGCGCGAAGGCGAAGAGGTCCAGGGGCTGACCACGGCGGCCTCGCTGTTGATGGCGGCCGGGATCGGTGTCGCCGCCGGACTCGAAAACTACCTGCTCGCCGGCGGCGCTTCGCTGCTGTGCGTGATCGTGCTGTGGCTGCTCGGGCTGTGGGAGAAACGCGTGCTGCGCAGCAAGGCGGACGACGGCGAGCCTTAGCCGTCGGCGATCGCGGTTTCGCGCGCGCGGGGCGTTGCACTCGAAGCCCGCGCATCGGCGGCACGCGC
>JAAZBL010000127.1 GCA_012513825.1 Limnobacter sp.
AGTGAACTGGCGGCCGCTGAGCCGCGGCGACACGGTCAACCCCGCGCAGCGCGAGCTGGCGCGAAGCTGGTGCGAAGGCGGCGCGGCGGCCGGCGAACCGCGCGAACTGCTGCGCCGGCTTGCAGCCGTGCCGCAGCGCTACCGCTACTGAACGAAGCCGGCGTTTCGCCGCCTGCGCGCCGAAGGCCCCCGCTTAAGGCAGCGGCGTGACCAGCGGCTTGCCCTCCATCCACGCAGCCACGTTGTCGAGCACCAGCCGGCCCATCGCCGTACGCGTCGGATGCGTGCCGCTGCCGACGTGCGGCTGCAGGACCACGTTCTCCATCGTCAGCAGCGCAGCGGGCACGTTCGGTTCGTCGTCGAACACGTCGAGCCCCGCCGAACCGAGCTTGCCGTTGCCGAGCAGTTCGACCATCGCCGGCTCGTCGACGACCGAGCCTCGCGCGATGTTGACGAAGACGCCATCGGGGCCCAGCGCCTCGAGCACCGCGCGCGACACCAGCCCGCGCGTCGCCGCACCGCCGGGGCAGGCGGCGACGAGCACGTCGGCCCAACGCCCGAGCGCGACGACGTCGTCGAACCAGGGCCAGCTCACGTCGGGCTTCGCGCGCGGACCATGCCAGCCGATCGGCGTGCCGAAGGCTTCGCACCGCCTGGCGATCGCCATGCCGATCCGCCCCAGGCCCACGATCCCGACCTTGCGCCCCTGCAGGCTCTGGGTCAGCGGCATGCTTCCTTTCAGCCAGCGGCCTTCGCGGACGAAGCGGTCGCCGGCCGGAATCCGGCGAAGCGTCGCCAGCAGCAGCGCGAGCGCCAGGTCGGCCACGTCTTCGGTCAGTACGTCGGGCGTGTTCGTGACCGCGATGCCGTGCGCCTTGCAGTAGTCGACGTCGATCGCGTCGACACCGACGCCGAAGCAGGCGACCAGCTCGAGCTTCGGCAGGCGGGCCATCGCGGCCGCGTCGATGCCGCGCCCGCCGGTCGTGACGACGACGCGGCAGTCGGCCGCGAGTTCGTCGAGCAGCGCGTCGGCATCGGCAGATTCGAACAGGCGGCGTACCGTCCATCGCGATTCGAGCTCCTGCTGCGTGGGCGGATACAAGGGCGCCATCAGCAGGATCGGCGAGGTGTTCATCGTTTCTCGGGTCCTTTCGTTGTTTCGAAGTCGTTGTGGATCAGCGCGAACCGGCCGCGCGCTCGCGCGCGGGCGGCACGGCGACGCCGAAGCGCTCGGCCCAGGGCAGCAGCGCCGGCATGATGGCCGGGTGCAAGGCGACGCCGCCGGCCAGCTGTCCGGCGCGCAGCGCCAGCCCGCGCTCGCCGGGCAGTCGCACCGGCCGCCCGGGCTCGCGCGGTGGCGAAGCGCGGCAGGCCGCGACGAGCCTGTCGCTCTGGCGCAGGAACGCATCGCTGCCGGCGAAGGCCGACGGATCGTGGATCTGCACGAAGACCGTCGCACCCCAACCCTCGGGCGGGTCGGCGCGGCCGTGGCCGGCGAGCCCGGCGGTCAGGGCCTCGACGAGCAGCGCCAGCCCGTAGCCCTTGTGCCCGGCGTCCAGCCCGCCCAGCGGCAGGATCGTGCCCGGCGGCTGTGCGAACAGCACGGCCGGATCGTTGCCGGCCCGACCGTCGGCGTCGAGCCACCACGCGTGGGCGCCGCGCTGGCCGGCCGCATGCAGCCGGTTGCTCATCCCGTTGGTCGTGACCGAGGCCGAAATATCGATCATCACCGGCCCGTCGGACGCTGGAATGCCGACCGCCAGCGGATTCGGCGTGAACACCGCGCGCGTGCCGCCGAACGGCGCCACGCTGGCCGTCGCCGGGTCGGAGCTGGCGATCACGATCAGCAGCCCGTCGTCGGCGACCTGTCGCAGGTAGGCGGCCAGGCAGGCGATGTGGTGGCTGCGACGGATCGCCACGCTCGCCGTACCGTGCTCGCGTGCGCGCGGCGCGGCCCAGTCGATCGCCCGCCGCACGAGCCAGGGACCGGGCAGCCGGCGCCCGTCCCAGGTCGCCACCGACGCGCGCTCGGCGATCACCTCGGGATCGCCGGACGCGCACATCGCGCCCTTGCCGAGTTCGCCGAGGTAACCCGGCAGCAGGCCGAGGCCGTGCGTATCGTGGCCGAGCAGGTCGCCTTCGACGAGCACCTCGGCCACGTCGCGCGCCTTGGCACCGTCGAGCCCCGCGGCAACGAGCAGCGCCTCGGCAAACGCGGTCAGCGCGCCCGCCTCGAAGTGCGGCACCTCGCCGGTCGAACGCGGCACCTCGCCTTTCGCACGCGGCGCCTCGCCTGTCGAACGTGGCGCCTCGCCTGGCTGTCCCGCCGCCGTCATCGCCGCAGCTCCGGTCGCATCGTTCGTCCCGATCCCATCAGTAGACGGCACGGCCGCCGGACAGGTCGAAGACCGCCCCGGTGGAGAACGAACATTCCTCGCTCGACAGCCAGGCGACCATGGCCGCGATCTCGTCGACGCCGCCGAAGCGGCCCATCGGGATCTTCGACAACATGAAGTCGATGTGCTGCTGCGTCATCTGTTCGAAGATCGGCGTGCGCACGGCCGCCGGTGTCACGCAGTTCACGCGTACGCCGCTGCGCGCGGTTTCCTTGCCGAG
>JAAZBL010000128.1 GCA_012513825.1 Limnobacter sp.
ACGCTGATCGACCTCGACCACGTCGCCGAGTCGAACCTGAACCGCCAGGTACTCGCGCTCGATTCGACCGTCGGTGCGGCCAAGGTCGAGGCGATGCGGGCGCGCGTGCACGACATCGCGCCCGGCTGCCGCGTCGATGTCGTCGACGACTTCGTCACCGCGGACAACGTCGAGGAGCTCGTCCCGGGCGATGCGCTGGTCATCGACGCGATCGACCAGGTGCGCGCGAAGGCGGCGCTGGTCGCCACCTGTCGCTCGCGCGGCCAGTGGCTGGTCGTCTGCGGCGCAGCCGGCGGCCGCAGCGATCCGTTGAACTTGCGACGGGAAGACCTGGCGCGCTGCACCGGCGATTCCCTGCTCGCGTCGCTGCGCGCGCGTCTGCGCCGCGAGCACGGCTATTCGCGTGGCGTCGGCCAGCGCTTCGGCGTCGAGGCGATCTACAGCGACGAGCCGCCGGCGGGGACGGCAGGCGGCGCGTCGTCGCTGAGTTGCGCCGGCTACGGATCGGTGGTCACGGTCACGGCGTCGATGGGTCTCGCCGCCGCCGCACGCACGATCGACGCCATCGTTTCGGGGCGCCCGCGCGCGGCGCGCCAAGACCGTCGGTCGGTGGCGCCGTCGCCTCGCTGAACGCGGCGGCGGCCGGTTTCGCTCGACGCCTTCCCATACTCGGACGGCCTGCTGGTCCGACTGCCCCTGGCCGCGGGACCCGCATTTGCACCTTTGCCGTCGGGCCGGGAGCCGCGCAGCACTGCGCAGCGCTTTCGGATTTCGACGGATCGCAGCAGTCGTCGTCCCCCGGGGATTCGTCGGCCGCGATCCTCCCAGCGAACGACGGAGTGGGTCATGGCAGACGAAAGCAGATGGCAAGGCGACGCGCCTTACTGGCGCAGGGACGAGGAAGGCTCGCGCGGCGCGTACGAGGATCGGGGCCGCGGGCGGGGCAGGGGCGCCTCGTGGGGCGGGCGCCATGGCGAAGGCGGAGGCGGGCGCTACGGCGAAGGCGGCTACGGTCGGCGCGAGCGGGGCATGCGCTCCGACGACGACTACGGCCCCGAAGGCTACGGCTTCGAAGACTACGGGCGCGCCGGCCAGGGGCGCGGCGACGCAGCCGAGGGCTACCAGGGCTACGGGCGTCAGGGCTACGGTCGCGAGGGCGGCAGCGCGGAGGACCGTCGTCGATCGGTCGGCCGAAGCGGCTACGGGGGCTATGAAGGCGGACGCTACGCGCGTGGCGGCCGTGGCGGCGGCTATGGCGGCGCCGGCGGCTACGGCGGCGGCAGGTACGGCGGCAGCGAGTACGGCGGACGCGGCTACGGCCGCGAAGACTGGGGCGAGCGCCATGCCGGCGGCTACTACGGCTCGGCTGCGTTCGATCGCGACGAACGCGATCGCGCGTTCCGCGGAGGCTACGGCGATTACGGTCGCGGCGTCGGCCGCTACGACGACGACTACGAGCATCGAGGCTACGCCCGCTACGGCCGCGACGACGAGCGCGGCCTGTGGGATCGGACGCGCGACGAGGTCGCGTCGTGGTTCGGCGACGAGGAGGCCGAGCAGCGCCGCCGGATGGACGAAATGCGCAGCGGCCGGCATCGCGGACGCGGGCCGCGCGGCTATACGCGTTCCGACGAACGGATCCGCGAAGACGTCAACGACCGGCTGACCGACGACCCCTTCGTCGATGCGTCCGGAATCGAGGTCAGGGTGTCCGAATGCGAAGTGACGCTCGAAGGCAGCGTCGAGCACCGCTCCGACAAGCGTCGCGCCGAGGACATCGCCGAGCAGGTTTCGGGCGTCCTGCACGTGCAGAACAACCTGCGCGTGCGGCCTTCCGGCGGGGCGGTGGAGCTGACCGGCATGGGCGGCAAGGCGGACACCGTCGTCGGCAGCAGCGATGGCGGAGCGTCGACGGCGACCGGTTCGTCGAGCTCGACGACCGGTGCCGCCGGCGGCACGTCTTCGAGCGGTTCGAGGTGAGGTCGACCGGGCGTTGAGCCCCAGGAGGCCGGGCGGCGCTCTGCCGCCCGGCCTCCCTAGACGATCAGCGTCTCGCGCGGCAGGCGCGGCCGCGGCGCGGCGAAGCGCTCGATCGACAGCGAACCGACGTCGACGAACGGCGCTTCGCCGCGTACCTGTGCGGCGATCACGCGGCCGATCGCGGCGGCCTGCTGGACCCCGTGTCCGGAGAACCCGCAGGCGTTGAACCAGCCTTCGACGCCGGGCATCGGTCCGACGACCGGCTGATGGTCGGGCGTGACTTCGTAGTAGCCCCACCAGCTCGCCTTGCGGTCCAGCGCCAGTTCCTCGAACCAGGGAAAGCGTTCGACGGCGACCGGATAGATCGTTTCGAGCCAGGGCCAGTCGATCCCTTCCGAGAAGCCGGTGTCGTCGGGATTGCTGAGCCCGAAGATCAGCCGCGTGCCTTCGGAGCGCAGCCACAGGCCGCTGCCCATGTCCACGGTGAGCGGCAGCGGCAGCTTCCAGCCGGACAGCGGCGATGCCTTCGCCGCAGCGGAAGGCGTGGTCGGGGCGCCAAGCGGCGCGGTGGCGAACACGATCCGCCGAGCCGGCCCGACCGGGACCTCGAGCCCGGCGAGCGCAGCCACTTCGCCGCTCCAGGCGCCGGCGCAATTGACCAGGACCGGCGCCTCGAACTCGCCGGCCGGCGTGCGCACCAGCCAGCGCGCCGAAGCGCTGCCCCCGTTCTCGATCGCCTGGACCGGCGAGTTCAGCTGCACCGAGGCACCGTGGCGGCGTGCCGCCGAAAGGAAGGCCATCGTGATGCCGTGAGGGTCGACGATGCCGTCGGCAGCGCACCAGCTCGCGCCGGCAATGTCGTCGACGCGTGCCGGCACGATCCGGGCTGCCTGCTCGGCCTCCAGCCGTTCGACCGGCATGCCCAGCGAGCGCTGCAGCTCGAAGCCGCGCAGGTGCGTCGCCCAGTGCGCCCGAGGAACCAGGAACAGGTA
>JAAZBL010000010.1 GCA_012513825.1 Limnobacter sp.
CTGATCACCGCGCAGCAATTCGAATCCTTCAACCGGATGTCGGCCTTCGTCGTCCACGACCTGAAGAATCTCGTCGCGCAACTCGGCCTGATGACGAAGAACGCGCAGCGCCACCGCGACAACCCCGAGTTCCAGGCCGACATGCTGGCAACCGTCGAGAACGTGATGGAGCGGATGCGCGGCCTGCTGCTGCAGCTTCGCGCCGGCACGCGTCCGGTCGAGCATCCGGCGCCGGTCAGGCTTACCGAGGTGCTGCAGGCCGCCGTGCAGTCGCGCCGCGGCCTGCGGCCGGAGCCGACGATCCGGATCGACGGCGAACTTGCCGACGATCCCGACGCGAGCGCGGTCGCTCACCGCGACCGGCTCGAGAGGGTCATCGGCCACTTGCTGCAGAATGCGGCCGAGGCCTGCGGTCCGGACGGTCGCGTCGATTTGCGACTGCGGCGAGATGGCGACCAGGCGACGATCGAGGTCGAGGACAACGGTCGCGGCATGAGTGAGACATTCATCCGCGACAAGCTGTTCGCACCGTTCCAATCTACGAAGGCGCACGGAATGGGTATCGGCGCCTTCGAAAGTCGCGAATACCTGCGCGAGATCGGAGGCTCGCTCGAGGTCAGAAGCAAGGAAGGCGCAGGCACGATGTTCCGGATCCGCCTGCCGCTCGCAATGGGAGTTCGAGGGGAAATGAATGGCTGACGAACGGCCTGTCCTGATGATGGTCGAGGACGACATCGGCCTGCAGAAGCAGATGCGCTGGTCCTTCGACGACTACAACGTGCTGTTCGCGCAGGATCGCGAATCGGCGCTCGCGCTGCTGCGACGTCACGAACCGAAGGTCGTCACGCTCGACCTCGGGCTGCCGCCCGACCCCGACGGGACCAGCGAAGGCTTCGCGACGCTCGAGCAGATCGTCGGGCTGGCCCCGGGCACCAAGGTCATCGTGCTGACCGGGCAGAACGATCGCAGCAACGCGCTGAAAGCGATCGGCGCGGGCGCCTACGACTTCTTCGCCAAGCCGTTCGAGGCGGAGACCCTCGGCCTGATCATCGGCCGCGCGTTCCGGCTCGCCGACCTCGAAGCGGAAAACCGGTTGCTGCTCGCTCGCCAGGCCGGCGATACGCCGCTCGACGGCCTGCTCACCCGCGACCCGACGATGCAGAAGCTGTCGCGGCAGGTCGAGCGCCTTGCGCCCACCAATGCCACCGTGCTGCTGCACGGCGAATCGGGCACCGGCAAGGAGGTCTTCGCACGCGCGCTGCACCAGTTGTCTCCGCGACGCGACAAGCGCTTCGTCGCGATCAACTGCGCGGCGATTCCGGAGGCGCTGCTCGAATCCGAGCTGTTCGGCCACGAAAAGGGCGCGTTCACCGGCGCCGTCAAGCAGACGCAGGGCAAGATCGAGGTCGCCGACGGCGGCACGCTGTTTCTCGACGAGATCGGCGACCTGCCGCAATCGCTGCAGGCCAAGCTGCTGCGATTCCTGCAGGAACGCGTGATCGAGCGCATCGGCGGGCGCACCGAGATCCCGGTCGACGTGCGGGTCGTCTGCGCCACGCACCGCAACCTGCGCGAACGCATCGCCGAGGGTGAGTTCCGCGAGGATCTGTTCTATCGTCTGGCCGAGATGATCATCTCGATCCCGCCGTTGCGCGAGCGCGCCGGCGACGCCACCTTGCTCGCGCATGCCTTCGTCCAGCGCTTTTCGCGCGAGAACGGCCGCAGCCGGCTTGCGCTGCGCGAAGACGCGCTCGACGCGATCAGTCGCCACCCGTGGCCCGGCAACGTCCGCGAGCTCGAGAACTGCATCAAGCGCGCAGTGATCATGGCCGACGGCAACGGCATTACCGCCGACGATCTCGGGCTGGCGCCTGCCGAAGAGGCGCCGGAGGTCTTCAACCTGCGGCAGGTGCGCGACAACGCCGAAAAGAAGGCCGTGCTCGAAGTCATGGCGCGGGTCGACGGCAACATCGCCCGCGCCGCCGAACTGCTCGGCATCAGCCGCCCCACGCTCTACGACATGCTCAACCGATTCGGACTGCGCTGATGCGTGCCGATGTCATGACGAACCCCATCGAACACGCATTTGCGGATGCCGGGAGACAACAGATGACCAAGCAAAGCTTCGCCAAGGCCAGCAAGCGGCGAACCGTCCGCGGCCCCGCCCGCCTGCGCATGGCTACGGTGGCCACGGCCATCGCGCTGGCGAGCCTGTCGGCCTGCGCGGCCAAGGACTCCCCCGAGGCGCTGCTCGACAAGGCGCGCCAGTCGATCGCAGCCGACGAGCCCCGTACCGCCGAGATCCACCTGAAGAACCTGCTGCAGCAGAGCGACAACGGCGAGGCGCGCTACCTGCTCGGCAGCCTCGCCGAGAGCGGTGGTGACGTCGCCACGGCCGAAAAGGAATACCGGCGCGCTTTCGAGCTCGGCTACTCGCGCGATCGCACGCTGCCTGCGCTGATGCGCTCGCTGCTCGCGCTCGGCCAATCGCAGAAAGTGCTCGACCTGTCGCACGACATGAAGCTGGACGACCCGGCTGCGAAGGCCGACGCGCTGACCAGCGCCGGTCACGCGCTCCTGCGACTGGGCAAACGCGACGAAGCCAGGCGCACCTTCGACGAAGCGCTGGCCGCCGACAAGGACAGCGTTTCGGCGCAGGTCGCCGTCGCCACGTTGGAAGCGGCGACCGACCGCGGAGCGGCGCGCAAGCGCGTCGACGCGGTGCTCGCGAAGAATCCGCAGGCCGTCGACGCGCTGTCGCTGCGCGTCGACCTCGACCTCGTCGACGGACAGCGCGAAGCGGCCAGGAAAACGCTGCAGGAACTCGCGAAACTCGCGCCGCGCCGCCCCGACGTCCCTGCCCGGCTGGCCGGCATCGCGATCGAGGAAGGCGAACTCGACACCGCACGCAAGCACCAGGCCGAACTTGCCCGGCTCGCGCCGAACAACGTGCTCACCCACCACCTGAAGGCTGTCATCGAGGCGCGTTCGGGACAGATCGCGGCGGCGCGCGACTCGGTCGGCGAAGCGCTGCGCCGCGCGCCCGACTACCTGCCGTCGATCGCACTGGCCGCCGCCGTGCACTTGCAGCTGAACGAACTCGAGCAGGCCGAGCGGCACGCGCGACGGCTCGTCGATCGCCAGCCGACCGCGCTGCACGGTTACCGGCTGCTCGGCAGCACCTACCTGAAGATGAATGCGCCCGAGCGTGCGCTCGAGACCGTCCGCCGTCCGCTGGATCGTGGCGCAACCGATGCCATGCTGTTCGCGATCGCCGGCGAGGCCGCGCTCAAGAGCAACGACCCCGAATCCGCCGAGAAATACTTCGAGCAGGCGACCAAGCTCGATCCGAAGGACTCGCGCAAGCTGACCGGGCTGGCGATGTCGAACCTCGCCGGCGGCGACCGGACCACGGCGATCGACCAGCTCGAAGCCGCCGTCGAACTCGATTCGAGGTCGCTGCAGGCCGACTTCGTGCTCATCAGCACGCTGACGCGCGAAGGCAAGTTCGACGAGGCGCTCGCTGCCGTCGAACGGGCAAAGCAGAAGGCGCCGAATAGCCCGATCCCCGAGATGCTGCGTGGCGGCGTCTTCCTCGCGAAGAAGGACGCTGCTGCCGCCCGGCGCGCCTGGGAGCAGGCGCTCGCGCTGGATCCACAACATTTCCCGGCCGTTTCGAACCTGTCGAACGACGACATCCGCAACGGCAGACGCGACGAGGCCCGCAAACGCTACGAAGACTTCGCCGCCGCCAATCCGAAGAACGCACAGGCCTGGGTCGCGCTCGCGCAGCTCGCGGTCATCGAGCGATCGCCCCGAGCGCGCGTGCTCGAGCTGCTGCAGAAGGCGCGCGACGCGGATCCGACCTCGCCGATGCCGGTCCTCGCCACGGCGCGGTACATGATGGAGACCGATACCGCCGCCGAGGCCGTGCCTCTGCTGCAGCAGGCGCACAACAGCAATCCCGACGACGTGCAGATCCTCGACACGCTGGCCCAGGCGCAACTGCGCAGCAACCAGCGCGGCCAGGCGATCGCCACCTGGGAGCGCTTGTTGCGCACGAATCCGCGCGCCTGGTCCGCATTGATGCGGATCGGCGAGGTGCATCGCGCCGAGGGCAAGCACGACCTGGCGCTGGCCAGCTTCGTCAAGGCGGCCGAGATCGCGCCGAACGCGATCGAACCGCAGGTCGCGATGGCGGGCACCATGCATGCGCTCGGGCGCAAGGACGAGGCACGCAGGCTGGCCGACCGCCTGCGGACGTCGAAGGAGCACGCGGTCGCCGGTTCGGTGCTGCAGGGCGACCTGTCGGCCGCCGACGGAGATTGGAAGGCCGCAGCCGACAACTATCGGCGCGCCTTCGACCAGCAGACATCGATTCCCGCCGGCACGAAGCTGCATCGTGCGCTGCTCAGCGCCGGCCAGCCGAAGGAAGCCGACGCGATGCTGGCCGCGTGGCTGCGCAGCGAACCCGAGAACCTCGCACTGCGCATGTACGCCGGCGAGTACGAGATCTCGCAAAAGCGCTGGCGCCAGGCCTGGGACCACTACGAAGCCATCGTCGACGCGCAGCCGAACAACGTCCTCGCACTGAACAACGGCGCCTGGGCGCTGCACGAGCTGAAGGATCCCCGCGCGGCCGGGATCGCCAAGCGCGCCTGGGAAGCGGCGCCGCGGCACCCTGCGGTGCTGGACACCTACGGCGTCATCCTGTCCACGGCCGGCGATCCGAAGGGACTGGAGCTGCTGCGCGAAGCCGTGGCGGCCGCGCCGAAGAATCCGCAGTTGCGGCTGCATCTGGCCGAGGCGCTGCTGCGCGCCGGCGACAAGGAGGCGGCACGCAGCGAGGTTTCGACGGTCCTGGAATCGGCCCGGCAGGGCCCGGTGGCCGAAGCGGCAAAGGCGCTGCAGGCGAAGCTCTGAGTCAGCCTCGCCCGCGCACGAAATCCACGTACCAGTCGATCGCGTCGGCGAGGCCCTCGCCGACGCGATGCGTGGGCTCATAGCCGATCGTCCGCTTCGCATGGCCGATGTCGGCCAGCGAATGGCGCACGTCGCCGGCCCGGAAATCGCGGAACGATGGCTCGATAGAGGCCAGCGCCGGATCGTGCGCCGCCAGCAGGCCGCGCAGCAACCCGAACAGCTCGAGAAGCGTCGTGCGCTCGCCGACCGCCACGTTGAAGACCTCGTGGGGCGACGGCAGCGCAGGCACGAGCGCCGCACGCAGGTTTGCCTGCACGGCATTGGCCACGTAGCAGAAATCGCGGCTCGTCTGGCCGTCGCCGTTGATCCAGACCGGTTCGCCCGACAGCAAGGACGCACACCAGCGCGGCACGACCGCCGCATAGGCGCCTTCGGGATCCTGGCGCGGACCGAACACGTTGAAGTAGCGCAGGCCCACGCATTCGAGCTCGTAGACGCGAGCCC
>JAAZBL010000011.1 GCA_012513825.1 Limnobacter sp.
CGACTTCGTCGTCCTCTTCTTCGTCGTCCTCTTCTTCGTCGTCCTCGTCCTCGTCGTCTTCGTCCTCGTCGCCTCCGTCGTCGCCGGCCAGCGTCGCCAACGACAACGACAGGTTCGCCATCTCGACCGCCACGCGCGCGGCGTCGGCGCCCTTCTCCCCGGCGCGCACCTCGGCCTGCTCGTCGTCTTCGGTGGTCAGGATCGCGTTGGCGATCGGCAGGTTGAAATCGAGCGCGACGCGGCTGACGCCGGCGGCACTTTCGTTCGAAACGATCTCGAAGTGATAGGTCTCGCCGCGGATCACGGCGCCCAGCGCGATCAGTGCATCGAAGCCGCCCGATGCCGCGAGCTGCTGCAGCACGATCGGGATCTCCAGCGCGCCCGGCACCGTGCAGACGAAGATGTCCTCGTGGTCGACGCCGAGCTCGACCAGCTGGCCGAGGCAGGCGTCGCGCAGCGCGTTGCATACCGGCTCGTTGAAGCGAGCCTGGACGATACCGATCCGCAGTCCGGACCCGTCGAGGTCGGACTGGAATACACCGATTTCCATGTCGTCAGTTCTCCTGTGGTCCCGCATCGAATCCGACCACTTCGAGGTCGAAGCCGATCATGCTGGGCATCTTGCGCGGTTGCGAAAGCAACCGCATGCGGCCGACGCCGAGATCCTTGAGGATCTGCGCGCCGATGCCGTAGGTTCTGAGGTCGAGCTTGCCGCTGCGGCGACGCGCACGCAGGCTGGCCTCGTCGCCGGCCTGGCTCTGCGGATCGGACGCGCGCAACTCGCCGAGCAGCACGTCGGCAGGCTGCGCACAATTGAGCAGCACCGCGACGCCTTCGCCGTGGTCGGCGATCCGCTGCATCGCTCGAACGACCGGCCAGGAATGGCTGGTGATCCCGGCGTCGAGCAGGTCGAGCACGGTCAGGGGCTCGTGGACCCGGACGAGCGCCTCGCGTTCGGCCGAGATCTCGCCGCGGACCAGCGCCAGGTGCGGCGAACCCGACGGCTTGTCGCGGTACGCGACGAGCCGGAACGGCCCCCACGGCGTGTCGACCGGACGATCCGACAGGCGCTCGATCAGGCTTTCGTTCGCGCTGCGGTACTGGATCAGGTCGGCGATCGTGCCGATCTTCAGGCCGTGTTCGCGTGCGAACTCGACCAGGTCGGGCAGCCGCGCCATCGTGCCGTCGTCTTTCAGGATCTCGCAGATCACGGCCGCCGGCGACAGCCCGGCCAGGTGCGCGAGATCGCAGCCGGCTTCGGTGTGGCCGGCGCGCATCAGCACTCCGCCAGGCTGCGCCTTCAGCGGAAAGATGTGACCCGGCTGCACGAGGTCTTCGGGCTTCGCATCGGGCGCGACGGCCGCCTGTACGGTGCGGGCCCGGTCGGCCGCCGAGATCCCGGTCGTCACGCCCTCGGCGGCCTCGATCGACACGGTGAAGTTCGTGCCGTGCACGGTGCCGTTGCTCGACACCATCAGGGGCAGCCGAAGCTGTCGGCAACGCTCCTCGGTCAGCGTCAGGCAGATCAGCCCGCGGCCGTAGCGGGCCATGAAGTTGATGGCCTCGGCGCTGACGAAATCGGCGGCCAGGACGAGGTCGCCCTCGTTCTCCCGGTCTTCCTCGTCGACGAGGATGACCATCCGGCCGGCCTTGATTTCGGCGATGATCTCGGGCGTGCTGGAAAGCGTCATGGCCCGCATTCTACGCTGCGCGGCCCGTCGACCGGACCGCCGGTCGGCCGAATTCGCCGGACATGCCGTGCCCGCTGCCTGCCGCCCGCCGAGCTGTCAGACTGCGGTCGCGATGAACCCCGAAGACCTCGAAAGCTACCGGCGATTCGAGACGCGCAGCGAGGCGCTCGCCGCCTTCGATCGCATCGTCGGTCGCGCCCAGCGCACGCTGCAGTTGTTCGACGACAGCGGCGAATTCTGGCGACTCGAGCGCAAGGTCTTCGCCGATGCCGTGCAGGCGCTGCTCGACCGGAGTCGCGATGCGACGGTCACGCTCGTCGTCCACGATACGGGCTACATCGAGCGGCGTTGCGCCCGCCTGCTTGCGCTGCTCAGGCGCAGGACGCCGCGGCTGCGGGTGCTGCGCAGCGACACGTCGACGCGCGGCTTCTCGCGCGGCGTCGTGATCGCCGACGCGACCGTCGTGCTGCGCCGGCCGCATTTCGACCGGCCGCGCGCGTTCCTCGATTTCGGCGAAGCCGAGGTCGGCGCCGCATCCGCGCTGTTCGCCGAACTCGTCGACGGCGCGCAACCGGGTGTCGTGCCGTCGGTGACCGGCCTCTGAGCGGCCCGGGCGCCGCGCCCCGGCCAGGATGGCTCGGGCGCCGGAACCGGCTCGCTCAGCCGACGCGCGAACCGCCGTCCATCCGCAGGTCTGCGAGCATCCGCTCGACGTAGCGCGCGATCAGGTCGACCTCCAGGTTGACCGCGTCGCCGACCTTCAGCGCCTTCAGCGTCGTGACGCTGACCGTGTGCGGAATCAGGTTGACCTCGAACTCGGTACCTTCGCCGAGGTCGCGAACCCGGTTCACGGTCAGGCTCACGCCATTGACGGTGATCGAGCCCTTGTAAGCGAGATAACGACCGAGCGCGGCCGGGGCAAGAACGACCAGCCGCCACGACTCGCCGACCGGATCGAATCCGGTCACGGTTCCGAGCCCGTCGACGTGGCCCGAGACGAGATGCCCGCCGAGCCGGTCGGCCAGGCGCAGCGCCTTCTCGAGGTTGACCTCGCCCGGCCGGTCGAGCCCGGCCGTCTTCGACAGGCTCTCGCGCGACACGTCGACCGTGAATCGATCGCCGTCGATCGCCACCGCGGTCATGCACGCGCCCTGGATCGCGATCGAGTCGCCAGGCGACACGTCGGACAGGTCGAGCCCGCCGGCATCGATCGTCAGGCGGCAGCCGGCATCGTCGCCGGGGCCCAGCGGCTCGATGCGTTCTACGCGGCCCAGCGCCGCGACGATTCCCGTGAACATCGACTCTCTCTCGTTCGCACTATGAAGCGGACTCGTGTGCCCCGGTCAGCCGATCCGCCGCGTTGTCGGAGACGCGCCGGTGGGGCAGGCGCCCGGGCAGGCGCGCGAGCACGCGGATGTCGTCGCCGATCCGGTCGAGCGACTGCAGGGCCAGCCGCGGCGCAGCGTCGAGCGCGGGCGGCGCCAGCAGGTCGACCATGCCGGTCGCGTTGCCCAGCAGCATCGGCGCCAGGTAGACGAGCAGCTCGTCGACGCAGTCCTCTCGCAGCAGCGAGCCGTTGAGCCGGTAGCCGGCCTCGACGTGCAGTTCGTTGATGCCGCGCCCGGCCAGCTCGGCGAGCAGCGCCGGCAGGTCGACCTTGCCGCGGGCGTCCGGAATCTCGATCACCTCGCAGCCGCGATCGCGCAGTTCGGCGAGCTTGCCCGGAATCGTGCGAGCGCAGGCGATCAGCAGCTTGCCGCTGCCGCGCACGATCCGGGCGCCGAGGTCGACCTCGAGACGGGAGTCGACCAGCACGCGCAGCGGCTGGCGCGTCGTCTCGACGGCGCGCACGGTGAGCTGTGGATCGTCGTCGCGCACGGTGCCGATGCCGGTGAGCAGCGCGCAGGCACGCGCTCGCCAGGCGTGGCCGTCGGCGCGCGCGGCGTCGCCCGTGATCCACTGGCTGCTGCCGTCGGGCAGCGCGGTCCGGCCATCGAGGCTGGCGGCAATCTTCATCCGCACCCACGGGCGCCGGCGCAGCATTCGCGAGACGAAACCGATGTTCAGCTCCAGCGCATCGTGCTCGAGCAGGCCGCAACGGACCTCGATACCGGCCGCGCGCAGCTTCTGCAAGCCCCTGCCGTCGACCTTCGGGTTCGGATCCTCCATCGCCACGATCACGCGGCCCACGTGCGCCTCGATCAGCGCATCGACGCAGGGCGGCGTGCGGCCATGGTGGCTGCAGGGCTCGAGCGTCAGGTAGACCGTGGCGCCGCGCGCCGCCCCGTCGGCCTGCGCCAGCGCAAGCACCTCGGCATGCGGCTCGCCCGCGCGCTCGTGCCAGCCCTCGCCGACGACGCGCCCGTCGCGAACGATGAGGCAGCCCACGCGCGGGTTCGGCGTCGACGTCCGGAGCCCGCGCGCCGCGAGCTCGAGCGCTCGGGACATGTATTCGTGGTCGACTGCGGTGAACATCGTCTACGCGGGGGCGGCTCGGAGGGGAATTCATTATCGCCGACGCTGCCGCCCGGTCAGCGCACCCGGACTAGAATCGCGCACACCGTCCATTCATTCGCACCGGTCCAAGATGCCTTCATCCCCCAGCCCACGTCCCGGCGGCCGGATCCTCGCCGACGCCCTGGCCGTCCACGGCGTCGACACCGTGTTCGGCGTTCCCGGCGAAAGCTATCTCGCCGTCCTCGACGGACTCTACGCCCATCGCGACACGATCCGCTTCGTCGTCTGCCGGCAGGAAGGCGGCGCCGCGTTCATGGCCGACGCCTATGCGAAGCTCAGCGGCAAGCCCGGCGTCGTGATGGTCACGCGCGGACCCGGTGCCACGAACGCATCGATCGGCGTGCACGCGGCCTTCCAGGATTCGGTGCCGATGGTCGTCTTCGTCGGCCAGGTCGGCACCGACTTCATCGATCGCGAAGCGTTCCAGGAGGTCGATTACCGCCGGATGTTCGGGCAGATGGCCAAGTGGGTCGCGCAGATCGACCGGGCCGACCGGATCCCCGAGTACGTCGCGCACGCTTTCCAGGTCGCCACCAGCGGCCGGATGGGCCCGGTCGTGCTGGCGTTGCCCGAGGACATGCTGGTGGCCGAGGCCAGCGTGCCCGACGCGCGCCCGCATTCTCCGGTGCATGCCGCTCCTTCGGACGCGCAGATCGAGCAGCTGCGATCGCTGATGGCCGCTGCGCAACGGCCCTTGCTGATGCTCGGCGGCACCGGCTGGACGCAGCAGGCCTGCGACGACATCCGCGCCTTCGCCGAAGCGAACCGGCTGCCGGTGAGTTGCGCGTTCCGCTTCCAGGACCTGTTCGACAATCGCCATCCGAACTACGTGGGCGACGTCGGCATCGGCATCAACCCGAAGCTGGCGGCACGGGTCAAGGAATCGGACCTGCTGATCGCGATCGGCCCGCGCCTCGGAGAGATGACGACCTCCGGCTACACGCTGCTGTCGGTGCCGCGGCCCGAACAGAAGCTGGTCCACGTGCATGCCGGCATCGACGAGCTCGGCACCGTCTACCAGGCCGACCTGATGATCGCGTCGGGCATGCCCGAGATCGCAGCGGCGCTGCGCAAGCTGCGCGTCGAGTCGGCGGCCTGGGCCGCCTGCGTCGGCGAAGCGCGTGCGCAATACGAGGCCTGGCAGCGCCAGCCGCCGCTCTACAGCGCCAGCGCCGCCGCCGACTCCGCCGCGCAGCCGCCGGCGCTCAATCTCTGGGAAATGGTGCAGACGCTGAAGCGCGTCGCGCCGGCCGACACGATCATCACGAACGGCGCCGGCAACTTCGCGACCTGGGCACACCGCTTCTGGCCCTACGCGGGCCTGCGCACGCAGTTGTCGACGACGTCCGGCGCGATGGGCTACGGCCTGCCGGCGGCGGTGGCCGCAGCAATCGCCGCGCCGGAGCGCACCGTCGTCTGCTTCGCCGGCGATGGCGACTTCCTGATGAACGGGCAGGAACTCGCGACCGCGGCACAGTACGACGCCGCCCCGATCGTGATCCTCTTCAACAACGGCATGTACGGAACGATCCGGATGCACCAGGAGCGCGAGTACCCCGAGCGCGTACACGGCACTTCGCTGGCGAACCCCGATTTCGCGAAGTACGCCGAAGCCTTCGGCGGCTTCGGCGCGCACGTGGCCCGCACCGACGAGTTCGAGCCGGCGCTGAAGGCGGCACTCGCGTTCGCCAGCGACAAGCGCCGTCCGGCGCTCATCGAACTGGCCGTCGACCCGCAGGCGATCACGCCGAACCTGACGCTGGACGCGATCCGGAACGCGAAGCGCTGATCCGGTTCAGCTCGAACGCCGCCGCCGCGCCTGCACTTCCATGACCGCCTCGGCGAACTCGTCGACGTCCTCGAACTTGCGGTACACCGACGCGAATCGCACGTAGCCGATCTTGTCGAGTTTCCTGAGTTCGCGCATCACCAGTTCGCCGATCTGCTCGCTGCCGACCTCGCGCAGCCCGAGGCTGAGCAGCTTTTCCTCGATCCGATGGATCGCGGCGTCGACGGCTTCGGCATTCACCGGGCGCTTGCGCAGCGCGAGCGCCATCGATGCACGCAGCTTCGCGCGATCGAACTCGGTGCGCGTGCCGTTGCGCTTGACGACGGCGGGCAGGTTCAGTTCGACGCGCTCGTAGGTCGTGAAGCGCTTCTCGCAGGCGAGGCAGCGGCGGCGACGCCGGATGCTGTCGCCTTCGTCGGACTCGCGCGTCTCGATGACCTGGGTATCGGCGTGATCGCAGAACGGGCAGCGCATGGCGTCCGCGCCTGCTCGGGCCGTCAGCCGTAAACCGGGAACTTCGCTGTCAACTGGCCGACCTTCTCGCGAATCTGCGCCAGCTTGGTCGCATCGTCTGGATGCTCGAGCACGTCGGCGATCAGGTGTCCGACCTGCGCGGCATCGTCTTCGCGAAAGCCGCGCGTCGTCATCGCCGGCGTTCCGAGCCGGATGCCGCTGGTCACCATCGGCCTTTCGGGGTCGTTCGGAATCGCGTTCTTGTTGCAGGTGATGAGCGCCTCCTGCAGCACGCGCTCGGCCTCCTTGCCGGTGATCTTCTTCGCGCGCAGGTCGACGAGCATCAGGTGCGACTCGGTACGGCCCGAAACGATGCGCAGGCCGCGGTCGATCAGCGTGTGCGCGAGGACCTGCGCGTTCGCGACCACCTGCCTTGCGTAGTCGCTGAACGACGGTTCGAGCGCCTCCTTGAACGCGACGGCCTTGGAGGCGATCACGTGCATCAGCGGGCCGCCCTGCAGCCCCGGGAAGATCGCCGAGTTGATCGCCTTCTCGTGGCGCTCGGGCATCAGGATGAAGCCGCCGCGCGGGCCGCGCAGGCTCTTGTGCGTCGTCGAGGTCACGATGTCGGCATGCGGCACCGGGTTCGGGTAGACGCCGCCTGCGATCAGGCCCGAGTAGTGCGCCATGTCGACCATCAGCAGCGCGCCGACGTCGCGCGCGACTTTCGCGAACCGTTCCCAGTCGATGCGCAGGCTGTAGGCAGAGGCTCCGGCGATGATCAGCTTCGGCTTCGTTTCGTGGGCCGTGCGCTCCATCGCGTCGTAGTCGATCGCCTCGTTTTCGTCGAGCCCGTAGGACACGACGTTGAACCACTTGCCCGACATGTTCAGCGCCATGCCGTGCGTCAGGTGGCCGCCCTCGGCGAGGCTCATCCCCATGATCGTGTCGCCGGGGTTCAGGAACGCGAGAAAGACGGCCTCGTTGGCCTGCGCGCCCGAGTGCGGCTGCACGTTCGCGCACTCGGCACCGAACAGCGCCTTCACGCGGTCGATCGCCAGCTGCTCGGCGATGTCGACGTATTCGCAGCCGCCGTAGTAGCGCTTGCCCGGATAACCCTCGGCATACTTGTTGGTGAGCTGCGACCCCTGCGCGGCCATGACGGCCGGGCTCGCGTAGTTCTCCGACGCGATCAGCTCGATGTGCGCCTCCTGGCGCTGGTTCTCGAGACGAATGGCATTCCAGAGCTCGGGATCGCTGAGCGCGATGCCGTGATTGCGGTCGAACATCGAAGATCCTTGCGGGGGGAGGGCTATGCGGGAGGCGTCATTTTACGCGACGCGCCCGCACGGCGGACCGACGCCTACGCGTCGTCGAGCGCCTCGTCGAGATGCGAGACCTCGGCCCAGGCGCCGAGGGCGAAGCGCGTTCCGTCGAACTCGATTCGGTTCAGGCTCGCGTTGAGCAAGGCGTGGCCGCGCGGTGCGTCGAGCGGCAGGCCGCTCGCGATCCGGTACGCGCAGTCGAGCACGCCGCCGTGCGCGACCGCAACGACGATGCGCGATGGATACTTGCCCACGAGCAGGCGCAACGCGGCTTCGACGCGCGCATGGAAGGCACGCAGCGACTCGCCGCCGCCGGGCAGCACGAAGTCGGGCTCGCGCGCGCGCCAGCGACGCCAGGCCTCGGGCTCGTCGCGGTCGATTTCCTCGTGCGTGCGTCCTTCGAAGCTGCCGTAATGCCGCTCGCGCAGCGACGGATCGTGCCGAAGCGGCAAGCCGAGCGCGCGCGCGATCGGCTCGGCGGTCTGCACGGCGCGCGACAGGTCGCTGACGTGCACGGCGGCGATCCGGTCGCACTCGGCGCTGCCCGCCAGGCAACGCGCGGTCAACTCGGCCTGCCTGCGGCCTTCGTCGTTCAACGGGATGTCGATGTGCCCCTGGAACCGACGGGCGCGGTTCCAGTCGGTGACACCGTGGCGAACCAGGATCACCGAGGCGCGCTGTCCCGACCCGGAACCGACCTGCCCCGTCTCCGGACCACGCTCTACTTCCGGACCGCGCTCCACTGCCTCGAAGCTCATTTGCCGGCCAGCCTCGGATTGAGCGTGTAGGTGCCGGTGATCGACGCCTGGCCGAGCTTGTGATGGTCGATGACCTTGCGCGCATCGTGTCCCCCGAAGCGGCCCATCAGCGGCAGCCGTTCGACGTCGAGCGCGTAGACGGTGAACACGTAGTGGTGGACGATCGAATCGTTCCACGGCGGGCAAGGTCCGTCGTAGCCGTAGTAGTCGCCCGACATGTCGTGGTCGGACGCGAACCAGCCGGTGTAGTCGTTGATGCCCTGGCGCGCACCGTGTCTGGCGGCCGGCCCCATCTTGCCTTTCGGCGTGACCTTGTCGGAGTACTCGCCGGCGGCGATCGACGTGATCGTTGCCGGCAGGTCGACCAGCACCCAATGGAAGAAGTCGACGCGCTTGAGCGTGGCCGGGATCTCACGGCCCTCCTGGTTGACGTCTTCGCCGCTGCTCGGCACGTCACGGTCGTGGCAGATGATCGCGAACGATTTCGTTCCTATCGGCGCGCCGGTCCATGCGAGGTGCGGGTTCCTGTTGTTCGAAAGCGCGATGTGCGATTTCGGGTCGATCCGGCCGAACGCGAATTCCTCGGGGATCGGTGCGCCGTCGGCAAAGGAGTCACTGGTGAGTTTCATCGAAACGGCTCCTGGGAGGATCAGAGGGAATGCACCAGCCTAGGCCGAGCGATTCGAAGCCGTCAAGGCGGCGGGGCCGACGCGCCCGTGCAGCCCCGGGCGTCGTCGCTCGAGGTGCCGCTGCCCGACGTCGAAGCGCCGGTGCGCAACCAGAGCGTGACCGGCCCATCGTTGACCAGCGCCACCTTCATGTCGGCGCCGAAGACGCCGGTGGCCACCCGCGGGTGTGCGGCGCGCGCACCGGCGACGAACAGTTCGTAGAGCCGGCGCGCCTCGTCGGGCGCGGCTGCCAGCGAGAAGCCGGGGCGGTTGCCCGACGAGGTATCGGCGGCCAGCGTGAACTGCGAGACGACGAGCAGCCCGCCGCCGACGTCCTGGACGCTGCGGTTCATCCGCCCGGCCTCGTCGCCGAAGCAGCGCAGCCGCAGTACGCGTTGCAGCAACCGGGCCGCGTCGTCGTCGGTGTCGCCGCGCTCGGCGCAGACGAACACGAGCAGGCCCTGGCCGATCTCCCCGATCAGTTCGCCGCCGACGCGAACGCTGGCCTCGCCGACCCGCTGGACCAGGGCGAGCATCGCCTCAGCTCAGCGTGACGCGCGCGAAGCGCCGCTTGCCGACCTGGACCACGTAGCTGCCGGCATCGAGCTTCAGCCCCTTGTCCTCGACCCGCTGGCCGTCGACGCGCACGCCGCCCTGCTCGAGGTTGCGCATCGCTTCGGAGCTCGACGGCGCCAGACCGGCCTGCCTGAGCACCTGGGCGATGCCGAGCGGCGCGCCGGACAAGGACACCTCGGGCATGTCCTCGGGCACGGCGCCATGGCGGAACCGTGCCTCGAATTCGGCCAGTGCGCGCTCCGCGGCGGCGGCCGAGTGAAAGCGCGTGACGATCTCCTGCGCGAGCATGACCTTCGCATCGCGCGGATTGCGCCCGGCTTCGCACTCGGCGCGCAGCGCTTCGATCTCCGCGGCCGGACGGAAGGACAGCAGCGTGAAGTACTTCCACATCAGCTCGTCCGAGATCGACATCAGCTTGCCGAACATCTCGCCGGGCGGCTCGGTGATGCCGACGTAGTTGCCCTTGGACTTCGACATCTTCTCGACGCCGTCGAGGCCTTCGAGCAGCGGCATCGTCAGGATGCACTGCGGCGCCTGCCCGTACTCGCGCTGCAGCTCGCGGCCGACCAGCAGGTTGAACTTCTGGTCGGTGCCGCCCAGCTCGATGTCCGAGCGCAGCGCGACCGAGTCGTAGCCCTGCATCAGCGGGTACAGCAGTTCGTGGATCGAGATCGGCTGCCCGGAGCGATAGCGCTTGGTGAAATCCTCGCGCTCGAGCATGCGCGCGACCGTGTAGCGCGCCCCCAGCTCGATCAGGCCGCGCGCGCCGAGCGGGTCCGACCATTCGGAGTTGTAGCGGATCTCGGTGCGCTCGGGATCGAGCACCAGGCTGGCCTGGTCGAAATAGGTTCGCGCGTTCTCGTCGATCTGCTCGCGCGACAGCGGCGGACGCGTGGCGTTGCGCCCCGACGGATCGCCGATCATGGCCGTGAAGTCGCCGATCAGGAAGATCACCGTGTGCCCGAGATCCTGCAGCTGGCGCATCTTGTTCAGCACGACGGTGTGGCCCAGGTGCAGGTCCGGGGCCGTCGGGTCGAGCCCGAGCTTGATCCGCAGCGGACGCCCCTCGGCTTCGCTGCGTTTCAGCTTGTCGACCCATTCGCTCTCGACGAGCAGCTCGTCGCAACCGCGCAGCGTGATCGCAAGCGCCTCGCGCACCGCGGCGCTGGGTTCCGTGCCGCATTCGTTCAACTCGGCCCGCTGTTCGCCGTCTGTCGCCACCGTTTGCCTTTCGTGCGCCTGCGCGGCGCAAAGCTCGTCCATCCGGACAACCATCCGATCAACGCGTTACAAATCGAAGCGGATTCGGGCAACCGCTGTGAGGTTTTGCCCGAATATTTCGAGTAGAATTCCCGCTTTGTTGCCGAAGTCCGGGCAGCGTGCCGGGATCGTCGTGCCGTGCAGTCGTCGGACCCAAGGTCCGGATTCTAACGAACACCAAGCAGATGCCCCGCATTCCCGATCGACGAATCAACAAGGTTGCCGCCGCCGTTGGTACCGCTCTCGCTCTCGCAGCCGTCACCGCATTCGGCGTCGCGCCACTCCGCGAAGCCGAACTCCCGCCGCCCGAGACGATCGTCGAATCGCTGGAACTCAAGCCCGAAGTCACTGCCACGCCGGACACTTTCGTCCAGTCCGAGCGCGTGCGCCGCGGCGAAACCGTGGCATCGCTGCTCGAACGCCTCGGCGCAGCCGACGCGCAGTTCCTGAAGTTCGCGGCCAACGACCCGGTCGCGCGCCGACTGCTTCAACTGCAGTCGGGCCGCTCGGTCACGGCCGAGGTCGATGCATCGGGCCGCGTGCTCTGGCTTCAGTACCGTCACGGCAAGCTGAACGCGAGCGAGCCCGAGAAGGCCACACGGCTGACGATCCGCCGTGACGACGAGCGCTTCGAGGCCGTCGACGAGCCCGCGCCGGTCGAACGCCATGTCGAGATGGCGGCGATGGTGATCAACAGTTCGCTGTTCGCGGCCACCGATGCCGCCGGCGTGCCTGAGAGCATCGCCGCCAAGGTGGCCGACATCCTCGATGCCGAGATCGACCTGCGCCGCGACCTGCGCCGCGGCGCGCAGTTGCGCATCGTCTACGAAACGCTGAGGGAAGCCGACAGCCTGAGCGCGCCCGAAGCCACTCGCGTGCTCGCCGTGCAGCTGCGCAATGCCGGCAAGCGGCACGAAGCCGTCTGGTTCGATCGCGGCGGCGACGGCAATGGCGAGGGCGAATACTTCCGCTTCGACGGCAGCAGCCTGCGCAAGGCCTTCCTGCGCAACCCGCTCGAGTTCTCGCGTGTGAGTTCCGGGTTCTCGAACGGCCGCATGCACCCGCTGCACGGGAACATGCGAGCGCACAAGGGCGTCGATTTCGCCGCGCCCGCCGGCGCTCCGGTACGCGCCTCCGGCGACGGGGTCGTCGAGTTCGTCGGCAAGCAGCGCGGCTACGGCAACGTGATCGTCCTGCGCCATCGCGACGGCATCTCCACGCTGTACGCGCACCTACGCGGTTTCGCCGGCACGCTCGTCGCGGGCGACAAGGTCCAGCAGGGCGAATTGATCGGATTCGTCGGCTCGACCGGCTGGGCCACGGGTCCGCACCTGCATTACGAGTTCATGGTCGACGGCAAGCACGTCGACCCGATGACCGTCGCCTTCGGCGAGAGCGAGCCGCTGTCGCTGCTCGAGCGGGCGCGCTTCCGCGCGGGCACCGGCGAACTCGTTGCCCGGATCGGTCAGCTCGATCCGCTGCGCCTGGCCGCCAACTTCGAATGAATCGTCCAGTCCGGCTCTATGCCGGGCTGATGTCCGGTACCAGCGTCGACGCGGTCGACGGCGTCCTGGCCGCATTCCACGACGATACGAGCCCCGCGGGCAGCCTGGCGTTTGGCTCGCGCCCGATTCCTGCGCCGCTGCGCGAAGCGCTGCAGTCACTGCAAGGACCCGGGACCGACGAGCTGGCCCGCGCCGCCGTGGCGGCCAACGCGCTGTCGGACCTGTACGCCGAAGTCGTCGCCGACCTGCTGGCGGCGAGCGGGCGTCGGCCGGCCGACATCGAAGCCATCGGCGCTCACGGGCAGACCGTCCGCCACCGGCCCGAATGCGGCTACACGATCCAGTTGCTGAACCCGTCGCGCCTGGCCGAACGCAGCGGCATCGCGGTCGTCGCCGACCTGCGCAGTGCCGACGTGGCCGCCGGCGGCCAGGGCGCACCGCTGGCTCCGGGCTTCCATCGCGCCGTGTTCGGGGTCGCGCGCGAGCGCCGGGCGATCGTCAACCTCGGCGGTATCGCCAACGTCAGCCTGATCCCGGCGGCCGACGAGCAGGCGCCGATGCTCGGTTTCGATACGGGGCCCGCGAACACGCTACTCGATCACTGGTGCAGAGAGCACACCGGGCAGGACTTCGATCGCGACGGCTCGTGGTCCGCAGGCGGCCGGGCGATCGACGGCCTGCTGGCCAGGATGCTCGAAGAGCCCTACTTCAACGCACCGCCGCCGAAGAGCACCGGGCGCGAGCTGTTCGAGGCGGGCTGGCTGCAGGCGGCCTTGCGTTCGGCCGATGCGCTCGACGCCGATCCGCGCGACGTCCAGGCCACGCTCGCCGAGCTGACGGCATTCACGGTCGCGAAGCCCTGCATCGAGTTCGGCGCCAGGGACATCCGGGTCTGCGGCGGCGGCGCCCGCAACGGCGACCTGATGGCACGCCTGCGCCGCCGGGTCGCACCGGCGACGGTCGAAGACACCAGCGCGCTGGGGATCGACCCGCAGGCCGTCGAGGCGCTGGCCTTCGCCTGGCTGGCTTGTCGGCGGCTGGCGGGCCTGCCGGGCAACGTGCCGGCGGTTACCGGCGCGTCGGGCCCGCGCCTGCTCGGCGGATTGTGGCCGGCGGCGCGCTGAGGCTCAGGAGAACGAGGAACCGCAGCCGCAGGTCGTGGTCGCGTTCGGGTTCTTGATGACGAACTGCGCGCCTTCGAGATCTTCCTTGTAGTCGATCTCGGCGCCGACCAGGTACTGGTAGCTCATCGCATCGATCAGCAACTGGACGCCGTTCTTCTCCATCACGGTGTCGTCTTCGTTCGTTTCCTCGTCGAACGTGAACCCGTACTGAAAGCCCGAACAGCCGCCACCCTGCACGAACACGCGCAGCTTGAGATTGTCGTTGCCCTCTTCGACGAGAAGTTCGCGCACCTTGGCGGCGGCACTGTCGGTGAACAGCAGCGGGGCAGGCATTTCAGCCACAGCAGTCATTTGGATCTCCATTGAACCGTTCATTCTAGGCCCGAGCCGGGTCGGCTCGCCCGTTATCCCCGAGCTGATCAGGGCAGTACCGGCAACTGCGTCAGGCCGGTATCCTCCGGCAGGCCGAACATCAGGTTCATGACCTGCACACCCTGCCCCGACGCGCCCTTGACCAGATTGTCCTCGACGACGAGCACGACGAGAAGCTCGCTGTCCTGCGGCCGATGGACCGCGATCCGCACCATGTTCGACGCGCGCACCGAGCGGGTCTCCGGCGTGGAGCCGGCCGGCATCACGTCGACGAAAGGCTCGTTCTCGAAACGCTTCTCGTAGAGCGCCTGGAAATCGATCGCGCGTCCGGCTTTCGTGACCCGCGCGTAAAGCGTCGAATGAATGCCGCGGATCATCGGCACCAGGTGCGGCGTGAACTGGAGCTTCACCGGCTTGCCGGCGATCGCCGCCAGCCCCTGCGCGATCTCCGGCGCGTGCCGATGGCCGGACACGCCGTAGGCCTTGAAGTTGTCCGAGGCCTCCGCCAGCAGCGTATGGACCTCGGCCTTGCGGCCGGCGCCGGAGACGCCCGACTTGCAGTCGGCGATCAGCATCTCGCGATCGATCAGCTCGCCGCCGGCCGCGGCGACCGCCGCCGGCTCCAGCACCGGCAGCCAGCCGAGCTGCACCGAGGTCGGATAGCAGCCCGGCAGGCCGATCAACCGGGCGTTGCGGATCGCCTCGCGATTGACTTCGGGCAGGCCGTAGACCGCCTCGGCCAGCAGATCGGGGCAGCCGTGCGGCATCTTGTACCAACGCTCGAACTCGGCCGTGTCCTTGAGCCGGAAGTCGGCCGCCAGATCGATGATCCTGACTCCGGCGCCGAGCAGCTCGCGCGCCTGTGCCATGGCCACGCCGTGCGGGGTGGCGAAGAACACGAGGTCGCAGTCGGCGAGCGGCGCGCTGGCCGGATCGCTGAACGCCAGGTCGATGCGCCCCCGCAGCGACGGGTACATGTCGGCGACCGGCATCCCGGCTTCCTTGCGCGAGGTGATCGCCATCAGCTTCACCTGCGGGTGCTGTACCAGCAGGCGCAGCAGCTCGACACCGGTATAGCCGGTGCCACCGACGATTCCGACCTTGATCATTTCGCTGGACTCCGATTGTGCGCG
>JAAZBL010000129.1 GCA_012513825.1 Limnobacter sp.
GCGGAACGTCGTCGGCGGGCCAGTGTTCGAGCACGGCGTCGCGCTTGTTGCGCAGGTGTCGTTCGAGCAGCGCGCGCAGCGCTTCGCCGTCGCCGGCCTCGAGCGCCTCGAGCATCGCCTGGTGCTCGCGCACCGCGATGTCCCATTTGACACGGTTGAAGTTCGAACGGAAGCGCAGGTTCTGGATCCGCGTGTTGATGCTGGCGTAGGTCTCGGTGAGCGCCGCATTGCGCGCGCAGCGGTTGATCGTCTCGTGGATCCGCCGGTTGGCCGCGTAGTAGGCAGGCAGGTCGCTGCGTGCGTGCGCGTCGAGCATCTGCGCCTGCAGCGCACGGATGGCTGCCAGTTCGGCCGGCGTGCGTCGCTGCGCGGCGAGCTGGCCCGACAGCCCTTCGAGCGCGCCCATCAGTTCGAACAGCTGCTCGACGTCGCTGCGCGACAAGGCGACGACGCTCGCTCCGCGGTTCGGGCTCAGCTCGACCAGGCGTTCGGCGGCCAGCACCTTGAAGGCCTCGCGCAGCGGCGTGCGCGAGACGCGCAGCGCCTCGCTGAGCACGCGCTCGTTCAGCCGCGCGCCCGGGGCCAGCGCGCCCTCGGTGATCATCGTGCGCAGGCGGTCCGCGACCTCTTCGTGAAGCGGGCGGCGCTCGATCTCCAGTGCGGTCGAAGCGAAGGCATCCATGCGGTCGGGGTTCGTCGGGTCGAAATTGCCGGGTGGGTCGGACCAGGCCGGGTGGGATTCTGGGGTTCGTCCGGGGTTCGTACCAGGGCCCGGAACCCGGGGACTTGCTGTCTGCGATTTTTGCATACAAAATGCAGTTTTGCCAGTACACTGCTGCGTCCCGCCCGGATCATCCGGACCACCGGCTCCGAAGGCCGCGCTCGGCCTTCGCACGACTTTCCGTAGAGGAACCCGATGAAACTGTCCAACGGCCTGGCGCTGAACGGCCATCCCTCAGGCAGGCACTTCCTGCAGATCCCCGGTCCGAGCACGGTGCCCGATCGGATCCTGCGCGCGATGGACTATCCGACGATCGACCATCGCGGCCCCGAATTCCAGAACCTGGGCAAGTCGGTGCTGTCCGGCATCCGCAAGATCTTCCAGACCGAGTCGCACGTCGTCATCTATCCGGCCTCCGGCACCGGCGCCTGGGAAGCGGCGCTGACCAACACGCTGTCGCCGGGCGACCTGGTGCTGATGGTCGAGACCGGGCACTTCGCGACGCTGTGGAAACGGATGGCCGAACGCCTCGGCATCGTCGTCGACTTCGTCGCCGGCGACTGGCGTCGCGGCGTGGATCCCGAAATCGTCGAGCAGCGGCTGGCCGCCGACCCGGGCCGCCGCTACAAGGCGGTCTGCGTCGTGCACAACGAGACCTCGACCGGGGTGACCAGCCGGATCGCCGAAGTGCGGCGCGCGATCGACCGGGCCGGCCATCCGGCCCTGCTGCTCGTCGACTCGATCTCGGGCCTCGCGTCGGCCGACTACCGGCACGACGAATGGGGTGTCGACGTCACGGTATCCGGCTCTCAGAAGGGGCTGATGCTGCCGCCGGGCCTGTCGTTCAACGCGATCAGCGCCAAGGCGCTGGAAGCGTCGAAGACCGCGAAGCTGCCGCGCGCGTACTGGGAATGGAACGAGATGATCGCGTCGAACGCGAACGGCTTCTTCCCGTCGACGCCGGCGACGAACCTGCTCTACGGCCTGCACGAAGCGATCGCGATGCTGCTCGAGGAGGGGCTGCCGAACGTCTTCGCGCGCCATCGGCGCCATGCGGCGGCCACGCGCGCGGCGGTCCACGCCTGGGGCCTCGAGGTGCTCTGCGCGAACCCCGACGAATACAGCCCGGTGCTGACCGGCGTGCTGATGCCCGACGGGCACAACGCCGATGCCTTCCGCAAGATCGCGCTCGAGAAGTTCAACCTGTCGCTCGGCCAGGGGCTCGGCAAGGTCGCGGGCAAGGTGTTCCGGATCGGACACCTGGGCGACTTCAACGACCTGACGCTGATGGCCACGCTTTCGGGCATCGAAATGACGCTCGCACTGGCCGGCGTACCGCACCGCAAGGGCGGCGTGCTGGCGGCGATGTCGTCGCTGTCGGGAAGTACCGACCATTCGTCGTCCGAGGCCGACCGCGCGGTCGCCCAGCTCGCATAATCCCCGGCGCGGCGCGACGCCCTCCCGCCGCCCTGGCCGTTGCCTCGCGGCGTCCGGGCCGGGTCCGCGCCCGCCTCTCTCGCTGAACAACCCACGGAGACCGCATGTCACGCAGAACCCTGCTCCTCGGAGCCGCAGCCGCCGCAGCCCTGGCGCTCCCCTCGATCGGCCTGGCCCAGGCCGGCAGCTGGCCGACCAAGCCGATCCGACTGCTGGTCGGCTTCGCTCCGGGCGGCGGCACCGACATCGTCGCGCGCGCGCTGGCACCGGTCATGGCCGAGGCGCTCGGCCAGCAGGTCGTCGTCGAGAACCGCGCCGGCGCGGCCGGCACGATCGCCGCCGACCTGGCGGCCAAGGCTTCGCCCGACGGCTACACGTTGCTGATGGGCCATTCGAACTCGAACGCGATCGCGCCGTTCGTGCAACCGAGCATCCCCTACGATGCCGGCGCCGACTTCAGCGCAATCACCTATGTCGGCTACGTGCCGAACGTTCTCGTCGTCCATCCGTCGGTGCCGGCGAAGTCGGTCGACGAGCTGATCGCGCTGACCAAGGCGAAGCCCGAGCTCTACACCTACGCGTCGTCGGGCGTCGGCAGCACGCAGCATCTGGCGGGCGCGCTGTTCGGCAAGCTGACCGGCAGCAGCATCATCCACATCCCGTACAAGGGCAGCGGCCAGGCCGTCGCCGACCTGCTCGCCGGCCAGGTCAACATGAACTTCGACACGATGCCGCCGGTCCTGCCGCACGCGCAGAGCGGCAAGCTGCGCGCGTTGGCGATCTCGACGCCGCAGCGGCTGCCGCAACTGCCCGACGTGCCGACCTTCGCCGAAGTCGGCATCAACGGCTTCGACGTCACGAACTGGTACTCGGTCATGGGGCCGAAGGGCATCCCGGCCGAGATCGTCTCCAGGATCGACGCGGCCGTGCGCACGGCGATGAACCACCCGACGATCCGGCCCAAGCTCGAGCAGCAGGGCCTGCAGTTCGGCGGACCGCAGACGCCGGCCGAATTCTCGAAATTCATCGATGCCGAACTCGCGAAGTACCGCAAGCTGGTCGTCGAGCTGAACGTCAGGCCGCACTGATGCAGGACACGACGGTGGCGCCCGGCGCCCAGGCCGCGGACGAAACGATCCTCGTCGAGCGCGACGGCCCGATCGCCACCGTCGTGCTCAACCGGCCGGACAAGCTCAACGCACTGACGCGGCCGATGTGGCGGCTGCTCGGCCAGACGATGGACCGGCTGTCGGCAGACGACTCGCTGCGGTGCGTGATCCTGCGCGGCGCCGGCGAGAAGGCCTTCTCGCCGGGCAACGACATCGCCGAATTCGAGACCGAGCGCGCCGACCGGGAGCAGGCGATCGGCTACGGTCACGACATGCACCAGACGGCACGCGCGATCGCCGACTGCCGGCATCCGACGCTGGCGCAGATCCACGGCATCTGCGTCGGCGGCGGGCTCGAGATCGCCGCGCTGTGCGACCTGCGCATCTGCGGCGAGTCGAGCCGGTTCGGCGCGCCGATCAAGAACCTCGGTCTCGTCATGGCCTACCCGGAGATGGCGCCGCTGGTCCGGCTGGTCGGCCCGTCGGTCGCGCTCGAGATCCTGTTCGAAGGGCGGATCTTCGACGCGCACGAAGCGAAGGACAAGCGGCTGGTCAACCGCGTCGTGCCCGACGAGCACGTCGCCCGCGAATGCCGCGAGACGGCGCAGCGCATCGCCGACGGCGCGCCGCTGGTCGCGCGCTGGCACAAGCGCTTCGCGCGCCGGCTCGAAAGTGGCGAACCGCTGAGCGAAGCCGAATACCTGGAGTGCTTCGACTGCTTCGACACCGAGGATTTCCGGATCGGCTATCGCGCCTTCCTGGCCAAGCGCAAGCCCGAATTCGTCGGGCGCTGAGCGCCGAGCGCGGAAGCCCGGCGCAGAGCGGGCGCGGCGCAGGCTGGGAGCGGCGCGACCGCGCGCAGCGCGGACCGGGCGCGGGCGCGGGGCGCGGGCGCATCGATGCTCGGCGAGCCTACGCGCGAGGTGCTGGCAGAATCCGGTTATCCGGACGACGAAATCGATGCGCTGTTCGCAGACGGCGTCGTCCGAGCCGAATGACGACGCAAGAATGAATCCCACGATCTCCTCCGATCCCCTGCCCTATCCGCTGGCCGCCCGAACCGGCCTGATCGATCCGTTCCACGTGATGGAGCTTGCCAAGCGCGCCGCGGCGCTCGAGGCGGCCGGCCATCCGGTGATCCACATGAGCATCGGCGAGCCGGATTTCACGGCGCCCGAGCCGGTCGTCGACGCGCTCGGGCGCGCGGCGCGCGCGGGTCACACCCAGTACACGGCCGCCACCGGCCTGGCGTCGCTGCGCGAGGCCATCGCGCGCGACTACGGCGAGCGCCACGGGCTCGACATCGCTCCGTCGCGGATCATCGTCACGGCCGGTGCATCGGCCGCGCTTTCGCTGGCCGTCTGCTCGCTGGTGAATCCGGGCGACGGCGTGCTGATGACCGACCCGAGCTACCCGTGCAACCGGCACTTCGTGTCCGCGTTCGACGGCATTCCGCAGCTGGTTCCGGTCGGCCCCGACACGCGTTTCCAGCTCACGCGCGAGCTGCTCGAAGCGAACTGGGCGGCGAACACGCGCGGCACGCTGCTCGCATCGCCGGCCAATCCGACCGGCACGTCGATCCCCTGGGACGAGCTGGCACGCATCGTCGACGCCACCCGTGCGCGCGGCGGCTTCACGCTGGTCGACGAGATCTATCTCGGCCTGTCCTACGACGGCACGCCGCGCAGCGCGCTGGCGCTCGGCGAGGACCTGATCGTCACGAACAGCTTCTCGAAGTACTTCCACATGACCGGCTGGCGGCTCGGCTGGCTGGTCGTGCCCGAGGCGCTGGCGCCAGTCTTCGAGAAGCTGTCGCAGAACCTGTACATCTGCGCGTCGACGCTGGCACAGCACGCGGCGCTGGCCTGCTTCGACAGCGAATCGCTGGCGATCTTCGAGGCGCGACGCGACGAGTTCCGGCGCCGGCGCGACTGGATCGTACCCGCACTCGGCCGGATCGGACTCGAGGTTCCGGTGAGGCCCGACGGTGCGTTCTACGCGTGGGCCGACTGCAGCCGCTTCGGTGGCGACAGCTCCGGGCTGGCCAACGACCTGCTCGAAAAGGCCTGGGTCTCGGTCGTACCGGGCAAGGACTTCGGACGGCACGACCCGGATCGCTGGATCCGGCTGTCCTACGCGACGTCGCTGGAAAAGATGGAAGAGGCGATCGACCGGATGGGTCGCTACCTGAATGCTCGCGGCGAGGATGCTGCGGCGACTACCCCTGCGCGCCAGCCGGCGTGAACGGGCGGCTGGCCGAATCGCACCGGCGTTTTCAGCGGGCGACCGGGCTCAGTAGCCGATCCGGCTGTTCAGCAGCCGCTGCGCGGAGTTCTCGCCGTCCGCCGGAGCGCCGTAGCCGGTGACCGCGACCTTGACGTAGCCCTTGCCGGCATTGCGCGACGCGGCCTTGGCGGTGCCGGTGCCGGCGTTTCCTTCGCGCGAAGCGTACCTGAGGTCGTCATCGAACGAGCCTGCCTCCGCGGCGGCCGCGATACGCTTGCGCTCGGTCAGCACCTTCTTGCCGTAGCCGAAGTCGTGCTTGAGCAGCGCTGCGCCGACGTAGGACTTCAGCGCGCCCTCGACCGAACCCTCGCGCACCAGGTATTCCTTCAGGATCCGCGATCCGACGCGCAGGTTGGCCATCGGATCGAACGCGGCCGACGGACCGCCGAAGGGCGCGAACTTCTCGGTATGCACGCGCGTGAGCACCTGCATCAATCCCTGCGCGCCCTTCTTGCTGCGCGCCTTCGGGTTGAAGCTGGACTCGATCCCGACCACCGCGAGCACCAGGTGCGGATCGAGCCGGAACTCGCGAGCCGCGTCGTAGGCATGCGCGACGAAATGCTGGACGTGGTCGAAACTGACCCGATAGCGGTCCGCGATGAAGCGGGCGATGTTCACTTGTTCGTCGGTCAGGTGCAGCGGCGGCCGAACGCCGTCTCGCGCGCCTGCCCGGCGCTTCGGATCGTTTCGCTGCGCGGCCTTCGTCGCGTCGCGCGATGCGAGCTGCCGCTCGACGCGCCGGATCGCAGCGCGCGCCTCGTCGGCACGCGCCGCTTCTGCCCGAGCCTCGGCCAGCGAACGGCTGCGTTCCAGGTACCCGGCGAGATCCGACGACAGCGCGACGACGGTTTCGGTCTCGGACCGGTCCTCGGCCGGAGCGATCTTGCGGAACTCGGAGAAGATCGCCGCCTGGGTCAGCAAGGCCCGGCTGTCGAACGCCGGAGCGAGATCGGTCGTCGCCGATCGTTGACCGTTCGCGAACGCATGGTCCGGCAGCGCGGCGACAGCGAGCGCGCAGGCCGCCAACGCAAAGGCCGCCAGCGCCTTCGACGCCGGCAGCGAAGCCGAGACGACGGGTTCGAGCCGCGCCTGGGCGACGTTCCTACTCGGACACGACAGGATCCTGAGCTGATGCTTCGCGAGCATCGAGCCTCCTTCCGGCGCTAGCCGTACGGTTCGCCTGCGGGCGATCTGATTCACAAGCAACTACATGCACGCCAGAAGGCGGGCGTCCGGCGGGCTGGCCGCCGGCTTGCAGCGTGCAGGCGGCGCGCCTGCCTGATGTGGGTGAAGCGGAATCGTCCGCCGAACACCCAATTGCGCCAAGCTGTCAACTGCTGACCGACAACCGGCGCCATTTGTTGGATCGAAACCAACAAGCGAAGTGACGCGGCCGATTTTAAGTGCGGATCGGAACGCGGGTCAACCTTGGTCGGCCATCATGTTGACGTTTCTGACATAAATCGCGTGCGACAATCCGCATCGCGAAATTCGCAATCTGCCTTGCCCGTGAAATACACCGATCTCCGCGACTTCATCGGCCAACTCGCAAATCTGGGCGAGTTGAAGCGCGTTCCGTTTTCCGTGAATCCGGCACTCGAGATGACCGAGATTTCGGACCGGGTGCTGCGCAGCGAAGGGCCTGCCCTGCTGTTCGAGAAGCCCGACAGCGGCGAGCGGCAGTGGGCGATGCCGGTCCTGACGAACCTGTTCGGCACGACCCGCCGCGTCGCACTGGGCATGGGGGCCGAGTCGCCGACGGCATTGCGGGAGATCGGAAAGCTGTTGTCCTATCTGAAGGAACCCGAGCCGCCCAGGGGCCTTCGCGACGCCTGGGACAAGCTGCCGATGCTGCGCCAGGTGTTGAACATGGCGCCGCGCGAGGTGACGCGCGCGCCGTGTCAGCAGCAGGTGCTCGAAGGCGACGCGGTCGACCTCGCCACGATCCCGGTGCAGACCTGCTGGCCGGGCGACGCCGCGCCGCTGATCACCTGGGGCCTGGTCGTGACGCGCGGACCGCACCGCAGCCGCCAGAACCTCGGCATCTACCGCCAGCAGGTGATCGGTCCGCGCCAGACGATCATGCGCTGGCTCGCCCACCGCGGCGGCGCGCTCGACTTCCGCGAACACGCGGCCGCGCACCCGGGCGAAGCGTTCCCGGTGGCGGTCGTCCTCGGCGCCGATCCGGCGACGATCCTCGGTGCCGTCACGCCGGTGCCCGACACGCTGTCCGAATACCAGTTCGCCGGCCTGCTGCGCGGCGCGAAGACCGAGCTGGCGAAGTGCGTCGGCAGCTCGCTGCAAGTGCCCGCTCGCGCCGAAATCGTGCTCGAGGGCTCGATCCGGCCCGATCCCGACGGCAGCGCGAGCCTCGCGCACGCGCGCCGCCTGGGCTGGCTCGGCGATCTGCCGCCGGCCGCGCTGACCGGCTGGGAAATGGCGCTCGAAGGTCCGTACGGCGACCATACCGGCTATTACAACGAACAGGACTGGTTCCCGGTGTTCACGATCGACCGGATCACGATGCGCGAGGATCCGATCTATCACTCGACCTACACCGGCAAGCCGCCCGACGAACCGGCCGTGCTCGGCGTGGCGCTCAACGAGGTGTTCGTGCCGATCCTGTGCCGGCAGTTCCCGGAGATCGTCGACTTCTACCTGCCGCCCGAGGGCTGTTCGTACCGGATGGCCGTCGTCTCGATCCGCAAGCAGTATCCGGGTCACGCGAAGCGCGTGATGTTCGGCATCTGGAGCTTCCTGCGCCAGTTCATGTACACGAAGTTCATCGTCGTCGTCGACGAGGACATCGACGTGCGCGACTGGAAGGAGGTGATCTGGGCGATCACGACGCGCGTCGACCCGCTGCGCGACACGACGCTGGTCGACCGCACCCCGATCGACTACCTGGACTTCGCGTCGCCGGTGTCCGGGCTCGGCTCGAAGATGGGGATCGACGCGACGAACAAGCTGCCTGCCGAGACGACGCGCGAATGGGGCCGGCCGATCGCGATGGACCCGGCCGTCCGCCGCCGCGTCGACTCGCTGTGGGAGAAGCTGGGCCTCTGACCGAGCCGAGCGCCCGACGGTGTAGCCGGACGCCGGGCCGCCTGCACGCGGCGCCGCCTGCGCACCGAGTCACCCGCGCGCCGCCCGGCGCCGCCTCACGGCGGCTGCGCGACGTCGGCGTCCGGCGCCGGCCGCGCCGCAGCGCGTCTCGACGACCGCCTCGCATCGACGCCCTTCGACGGCCGCCCGACGCCGACCCTCGACGACGGCCGCGCGGCGCCGGCTCTCGTCTTCCGCCGCCCGGCCTCCTCCGCTCGCGACGACCGCCGCGCTACAGGCCCCGATGCAGGCGCGGAGACGCCGGTCAGCGTCCAGCCGACGAGAAACGCCAGCAGCATGACCAGAGGCGCCGAGGTGTCGCCGATGCGCCCGGGAATCCAGCGCTGTACGACTTCGAGCGCCAGCAGCGCAAGCGCGCCGAGCAGCGACAGCACCAGGGGCCGCCGGCCGAGCACGACGCCACGGGCGGCCGCCCAGCGCAGCGACAGGATCAGCGCGAACGCGAACCAGCTGAACAGCAGCGTCATCGCGAGCGCCGACAGCAGCCCGCCGCGGCCGAGCTGCGGCCACCAGATGAAATCGCCGACGAGCCAGCCGCCGCGCCGCGGCGCGAGCTGGTAGGCCGCTACCGAAACCAGTGCGCAAAGCGGCAGCGCTCGCGCCAGCGCAGCGCCGCGCACGCCGGAGGGCAGCAGCGCACAGGCCGCGAACGCGGCGACCATTCCCGCCAGCTCCGCGAACGACAGCGAGGACCGCACCAGCATCAGCTGACCGACCAGCGACAGGCCCAGCACCAGCGCCAGGCCCGCCGCGGCCGGCCCGCGCCCGGGCAGCAGCGCGCGGATCGCGAGCCCCGCCGCGAGCCAGCCCGCCGTCCAGTGCAAGAGCTGCCAGGCCTCGCGCACCGTCAGCGCGGAAAGGTCGATGCCGCGCAGGAAGGACAGGTTCGAGCGCAGCGTGCCGATGTCCAGCGTGAATCGCCACGGCCATAGCGACAGCGCGAGCCAGGCGCCGACGCAGAGCAAGGTCGGCCAGAACAGCGCGTCCTCGCGCAGCCGGTACAGCGGGCCGGGCGACGCCGGCGCCCGGCCTGCATCGGCGGCACTGGCCACCTGCGCGCCCGCGCGTCCGGCGGCCAGCGACGGTGCGAGCAGCCCGAGCAGGCCGCCCGCCGAGTTCGTCGCCCAGTCGTACCAGGAGGAGACCCGGGATGTCATGCAGGCCTGCACCGTCTCCATCGCCAGCGAGAACCCGGCGATCGCGACGAAGGCGCCGATCAGCCGCACCGGCCGGCCGCGCACGCCGCCCCAGGCCGCGACCAGCATGCCCAGCGGCAGGTAGGCGACGAAATTGCCGATGCCGTCGCTCAGCGACAGCGTCGGGCCCTGCTGCGTCAGCGGAAGCGCGCAGGTCTCGAGCCCGACGCCAGCCAGCGACTGGTAGACGACGAACAGCAGGTAGGCACTGCCGGCCACCGCCAGCGGCCAGCGCGAAGGATCAGCCGCGCGCATCGGACGCCCGCGGGGCCATCGGGATTGCGCACTGCGCACGACCGGCATCGACGCGGTCGCCGGTCCGCGCGCGCGCCGGCAAGCCGCTGGCCGGCCACCTCGTCGACGACGCGGCCAATGCGTGCATGGCGCACAATAGCGCTCGCTTGCGGCAACACGGCCGCGAAGGATCCACGGGAATCATCGCGCGGCGATTATCCCATCGGCTGGACAGATTTCGGAGGCGATCGATGCGACTGCAGGGCAAGGTAGCCATGGTGACGGGCGGCGCGAGCGGAATCGGCGAGGCGATCGTCGGGCGCTTCCGTGCCGAGGGCGCCCAGGTGGTCATCGTGGACCGCCAGGGCGACGCCGGCAGGCGCCTGGCCGGCGACGACCCGGCGCTGCACTTCGTCGAGTCCGACGTGGCCGCCGCCGGCGCCGGCCAGCGCGCGGTCGAGGCCGCCGTCGAGCGCTTCGGCCGGCTCGACATCCTCGTCAACAACGCCGGCATCACGCACGCAGCCGACTTCCTCGAGCTTCGCGAAGAGGACTTCGATCGCGTGCTTGCAGTCAACCTGCGCTCGTACCTGAGCTTCGGCCAGGCAGCCGCGCGGCAGATGGTCGCGCAGCGGGGCGGCGGCGCGATCGTCAACATGTCCAGCGTCAACGCGATCCTCGCGATCCCGGACCAGGTGCCCTACGTCGTCTCGAAAGGCGCGGTCAACCAGCTGACGCGTGTGATGGCGCTGGCGCTGGCGCCGCACGAGATCCGGGTCAACGCGATCGGTCCCGGCACGATCGCCACCGAACTGGCCCGCAAGGCGGTCATGGGGTCCGACGAAGCGCGCCGCCGGCTGATGTCGCGCACGCCGATGAAACGCCTGGGCGAGCCCGACGAGGTCGCCAAGGTGGCCCTCTTCCTCGCTTCCGACGAGGCCTCGTACCTGACCGGCCAGATCGTCTATCCCGACGGCGGTCGCCTGGCGCTGAACTACACGGTACCCACCGACTGACACGCAACGCTCGGGCGGCGACTCGCGTCCCGGGCACGCTCCGGCCCGACCGGGCTTGCTCCCGATCAAGACGCGGATTTGCCGCAGCCACGGACACTTTCGCCATGCAATCGACTGCCGCTGTACCCCCCGCCCCACTCGAAATCGACGAGGACCTGCTCGAACGCTTCGGCGGCCGCGGTCCGCGTTACACGTCCTACCCGACCGCCGACCGTTTCCACGACGGCTTCGGCGCCGCCGACTACGAGCGCGCGCTGCAGGATCGTGCGCAGCGCCGCGACGATCCGCTCGGGCTCTACGTTCACGTGCCCTTCTGCCGCACGATCTGCTGGTACTGCGCCTGCAACAAGATCGGCACCAAGCACCAGGAGCAGTCGGCGCCGTACCTGGAGGCGGTGCTGCGCGAACTGTCGCTGGTCGTCGACCGGATCGGCCGCGGCCACCGGGTCAGCCATCTGCACTTCGGCGGCGGCACGCCGACCTTCATGCCCGATTCGGAGCTGGCCCGGCTGATCGGCGCGTTTCGCGACGCCTTCGACTTCGCCGATGACGATCACGGCGAGTACTCGATCGAGGTCGATCCGCGAACCGTCGATGCGTCGCGGCTGCGCGTGCTGCGCGATCTCGGGATGAACCGCGTGAGCCTCGGCGTACAGGATTTCGACCCCGACGTGCAGAAGGCCGTCAACCGGATCCAGCCGAAGGAGCTGACGATCGCGCTGATCGATGCCGCGCGGGATTGCGGCTTCCGCTCGGTCAACGTCGACCTGATCTACGGCCTGCCGAAGCAGACGCCGGAGAGCTTTCACCGTACCGTCGAGCAGACGATCGATGCGCAGCCGCACCGGATCGCGCTCTATCACTATGCGCACCTGCCCACGGTGTTCAAGCCGCAGCGGCGCATCCACGAGTCCGAGCTGCCGTCGTCGGCGGCCAAGGCGCGGATGTTCGAGGAGGCGGTGCGGCTGTTCGAGTCGGCCGGCTACATGTACCTCGGGCTCGACCACTTCGCGAAGACCGACGACGAGATGGCCGTCGCGCAGCGCGAAGGCCGCCTGCACCGCAACTTCCAGGGCTACACCTCGCACGACCCGGGCGACCTGCTGGCGCTCGGCGTCTCGGGCATCGCGTCGATCGGCGACGTCTACGCGCAGAACGAAAAAGTCCTGCAGCCCTACTACGACGCGCTGGCCGCCGGGCGGCTGCCGGTGGCGCGCGGCATCCGGCTCGACGCCGACGACTTCGTCCGGCGCGACGCGATCCAGGCGCTGATGTGCGGCTTCGCGCTCGACTGGGACTGGCTGGCTCGCCGGCACGGTGTCGACGGTGCGCGGCACTTCGCCGCCGAACTGACCGCACTGTCGCCGATGGTCGACGCCGGTGCCGTGCGCATCGACGAGGCCGGCGTCACCGTGCTGCCGCGCGGGCGCCTGCTGGTGCGCGCCGTCGCGATGGTCTTCGATCGTCACCTGGCCGCCGGTGCCCGTCCGGCGGGCGGCTACTCGCGAATCGCCTGAAAGGAGCGCTCGACCGATGCCCCGGATTCCCTACCTGCCCGTCGACCTCGCCGAACCGCGCGAGATCGTCGATGCCGTGCGCGCCCGTCGCGGCGGCACGCTGCTGAACCTCGATCGCCTGCTGCTGTACAGCCCGGAACTCGCGGCCGGCTGGAACGGCTATCTCGGCGCCGTGCGCACGCGGCTGGCACTGTCGCCGAAACTGCGCGAGCTCGCGATGTGCGTCGTTGCCGTGCTGAACGGCGCCGAATACGAGTTCGTCCACCATGCACCGGTTCTGCTCGAAGCCGGCGGCACGCAGGCGCAGGTCGATGCGCTGCGCGATCCGGATCGCGCGGCCGCCGACACCGCGCTGTTCGACGAGACCGAGCGCGCCGCGCTGGCTGTCGCGATCGCGATGACGCGCACGGTCTCGGTCGACGACGCCGCGTTCGAGGCGCTGCGTGCCCGTCTGCCCGAACGCGAGCTGGTCGAATTCGTCGCCACGGTCGCCGCCTACAACATGGTCTCGCGCTTCCTCGTCGCCTTCCAGGTCGAGCCGGAGTGACGACGGACGCGCGAAGCCGTCGGCGGCCGTACACCGCGGCGACACCGAGGGGGCCAAGACCCTGTCGCGAGCGTGCGTGTCGCCCTGCGGCTCGTGCGGCGGATCGAGAATTGCGGGCGATGCAGACCGGAGCGAATCGATGACCCTGCCCGACGCCCCCGACGCCGATTGCGGAGCGTTGATGCTGCGCCTGGGCCCGGCGCTCAGCGAATACCTGCGACGCGAGTCGGCGCGGCGAGGCATCGGCGCGGCCGAGCTGGCCGAGCGACTGCTGATGCGCGGCATCCACCAGCAGCGCCTCGACGACGCGACCAGCGACCTCTGTCCGTGCGGCGACGCCAACGGTCCGACCTTCGAAGCTCTGCTGGCCGCCCGCCTCGAGGCGGGTGCGATGCTCGGCGCCTTCGCCTGCTGGTCGATCCCTCCGGAGCGGGCCATGGCGGCCTCCGACGAGTCGGCCAGTTCCGCAACGCGCGAGATCCTCGAACGGCTCGGCCGAAGCGGCACCGGCTGCGAGCCGCCGGGTCCGGGGGCACCGGTCTGAGGCACCGGCGCGCGATTGACGCGCCGGCGCCACGCCCGCCCTGCTCGCTGTGGGGCCGCGCTGGACAGGATCACGGCAGCCGGTTATTGTGGCGGCGCATACGGTTCAAGCAGATCTTCCGTTTTAGTGTCAAGTCCGCAGGTCGCCAAGCGATGCTGCGTCGCCCCCGGGCTTCCGGGGGTGGTCATGATGCCTGGTAGTGCTCTCTTGATTTGTCTGCCGTCCCGGTTTCCGGGGCGTTTTCTTGCACGCGTATCAATGGAGCGCAACATGAGCAGAGCGACCGGCACGGTCAAGTGGTTCAACGAGTCGAAGGGCTTCGGTTTCATCGCCCCCGACGACGGCAGCGGCGATCTTTTCGCCCACTTCTCGGAAATCCAGAGCAACGGGTTCAAGACGCTGCAGGAACAGCAGCGCGTCGAGTTCACCGTGAAGCAGGGTCCGAAAGGGCTGCA
>JAAZBL010000130.1 GCA_012513825.1 Limnobacter sp.
GCCATCCGCTGCTCGCGTATGCACAGGTCAAGTTGGAAGACGCCTTGAAGTTTCCGCTGGTGCTGTGTCACCCGGATGCGGCGTCAGGCTGCCATGACCAGATTCAGGCACTGCTCGACGGCGCAGCCATAACGCCCAAGGTGGCCGACCACGTGACGAGCCTTGGCGTGATGCTCACGCTGGTGGGAGCCGGTTATGGTATCGGCTTTGCCATCGGCGCACAGGTGCAGACTTGGCAGCGGCCCGACATTGCGATACGCCCGCTGGCGGGCATCACGCCCACGCTGACGACCTACCTGCTGCGCCGGCAGAGCGAGCCGTCGGAACCGACGAAGCGGTTCATGCAGCGAGCCCGGGAGTTGTTCCCACCGCAAGGTGATGCGCACGCTCCTTGATCCGCATCGGTCCAGGTACATTGGCTGTTGGCAGCCGTCTCCGGCTCGGGGTGGACTTGTCCTGCCCATCACTTTGACCGAGCTGGACTTTTGAGTCCAAAATGAAGCCCTTCTTGGGAGATTGATTCCAAAAACTCGTTATTGATCAATCTGTTAGGTTGTGGGTGATGTTCCCTTCACCCGCTCCACTTCCACCGGCCCCAACTGCGCTTGCCGGGACTTTCGACGAGTCCCGGGCCCGGCTGCGCCGAGACGTGTCGCAGGCCTGCGCCGTCGACAGCCGGTGCGGCTTCACGGTCGCGTCGAATCCCGAGTTCGGCCCCGTCGTCGGCATGCCGCCTGGGCGGCCTGATCGACGCCTTCGCCCCGCGCTCGAGTGGCCTCGCGAGCTTGGCCGCAGGCCAGATCGCACAGCGCGTAGACGGCCTCGTCTCCGATCCTGTACAGGGCACTGTTGCCTCGACTCCGCCGCGCGACCAGTCCGTGCCGGGTCAGCACGGCCAGGTGTCGCGAAACGTTGGCGGCGCTGAAGCCGCACAAGCGGGCGAGTTCGCCCACGCTGCGCTCGTGCTTTCGCAGGAGATCGAGGATCTGCAGCCGCGTCGGTTCGGAAAGCGCCCGGAAGTAGTCCGCCACCTGATCGAGCGCTTCGTCGGGAAGGTCTGCCATCCGAGGGCATGCCGTGGACGGGCCGTGGGTCGGCGCGCGGCCGGACTTCGTCGTACCTGTGTTCACGTGCCATATGCTACTTGACTATTTAGCTAAGTGCGCAAATAATGAACGCAAATGTTCGTCAGCCGACAAGCGGCCATTGCCAGAAAGTGACCCTCGTTCGCCACAACTGCTTCGCGTTCTGCTTCGCGGCCCTCGCCTCGATTTCGATGGCGGCCCCGGCGGAGTCCGTCCCGGATTCGCCCGAACCGTTGCGCGCGACAGTGGCCGGGGTCGCCGCCACGACGACGGCTTCGGTGTTCGATGGCGTCGTCGAAGCGGTCCGCCAGACGGTGGTTGCGGCTCAGGTATCCGGCGTGGTCGTTCGACTGGACGCCGAGCCAGGCGATCGTGTGGAGGCCGGACAGGTGCTGCTGCGCATCGACGCCAGGGCGGCGGAGCAAAGCGCCGCCGCCAGCGATGCGCAGGTGCAGGCAGCCCGGGCGGCCCTGGAACTGGCCACGAAGGATTTCGAACGCCAGCAGCGGTTGTTCCAGAAGAACTACATCAGCCAGGCCGCCATGGAGCGCGCGGAGTCCGCCTACAAGTCGGCGCAGGCGCAGGCCAGGGCGCTGCTCGCGCAGGCCGATGCAGCGCGCACGCAGAGCGGTTATCACGTCGTACGTGCGCCATTCGCCGGCGTGGTCTCCGAGGTGCCGGTATCGATCGGCGACATGGCCATGCCCGGCCGACCCCTGCTGACGATGTACGACCCGACGGCGCTGCGCGTGACGGCTGCCGTGCCGCAATCGGTGGCGGTTCGCATGCCGGACGATCCCGAGCTGCGAATCGAGCTGCCCAGCCTGCCGTCGGATCTCATGTGGGTGGTCCCGACGGAGGTCCAGCGCCTGCCCACCGTCGACGCGTCGACGCACACCGTGGAGCTGCGCGCCTTGCTTCCCGCCGGCATGGGAGTCGTCGCGCCCGGCATGTTCGCGCGGCTTTGGCTTCCGACGACCCGCGACGACTTCGGCGGCCCGGTGGCGGGCGCGACCCGGCTGTCGGTGCCGCTGAAGGCCGTCGTGCGTCGGGCCGAACTGACCGGCCTGTACGTGCTGGACGCGCAGGGCAGGCCCGTCCTGCGCCAGGTGCGCCTCGGGCGCAGCACCGATGGCCAGGTCGAGATCCTGAGCGGATTGATGCCCGGTGAGCGGGTCGTCATCGATCCGCTGTCTGCAGCGCGCACGCATCGAGACCGTCGATGACGAAGACTCGTCGACCCCACGAAAGCGTCGTGCCTGCGATGGGTGTGTCGGGCCGCATCGCCGCCTTCTTCCAGCGGGCGCAGATCACGCCATTGCTCGCGTTGCTGGCGCTGCTGCTGGGCCTGTTCGCCGTCGGGGTGACCCCGCGGGAGGAGGAGCCGCAGATCGACGTCACGATGGCGAACGTGCTGATTCCCTTTCCCGGGGCGGCCGTGCGCGACGTCGAGCAGATGGTGACCGTCCCGGCCGAGCAGGTACTGAGCCAGATCCTCGATGTCGAGCACGTGACTTCGGTGTCCCGTCCGGGTCTGGCCGTGATCACGGTCCAGTTCGAGGTCGGCGTGACGCGCACCGAGGCTCTGGTGCGCCTTTACGACACGGTCAACTCGAACGCGGACTGGCTGCCCGGCGGACTCGGCGTGCTCGATCCGATCATCAAGCCCAAGGGCATCGACGATGTGCCGATCGTCACGTTGACGCTGTTCAGCGAGTCCGCTTCGACCGGTGCCTACGACCTCGAGCGCGTCGCGCACAGTATCGAGGCGGATCTCAAGCGGGTGCCGGGCACCCGCGAGGTGACGACGATCGGCGGCCCCGGCCGGGCGGTGATGGTGCAGATCGATCCGGTCCGCATGAGCGCCGTCGGAATCACGGTCCCCGAGCTGCGGCAGTCGCTGCTGTCGGCGAACCTCGGGCTGCCGGTCGGCGATCTGCTCGTCGGCAATCGTTCGGTGGCCGTCGAGTCGGGTCCGTTCCTGCGAAATGCCGACGAGGTGGCAGCGCTCGTCGTCGGCGTGCACGGCGGCCGGCCGGTGTTCCTGCGCGACGTGGCCGACGTGCGCGACGGTCCGTTGCCGCCGAGCCGCTATGTCTGGCACGGCATCGCCGGCAAGGATGGCGCCCCGCCGGCCGAATACCCGGCAGTCACGATCGCGGTGACGAAGAAGGCGGGCGAGAACGCCATCGACGTGGCCAACGCCGTGACGAAGCGGATCGACAGCCTGCGCAACACCGTGATCCCAGGCGATGTGCACCTGGCCGAGACGCGCAACTACGGCGCTTCGGCGAACGACAAGGCGCAGACGCTGATGAAGAAGCTGCTGTTCGCGACCGCGTCGGTGGTGGCGCTGGTGTTCCTCGCGCTGGGACGCCGCGAGGCGGCCATCGTCGGCAGTGCCGTGGTGCTGACGCTGACGGTGACCTTGTTCGCGTCGTGGGCCTGGGGCTTCACGCTCAACCGCGTGTCGCTGTTCGCGCTGATCTTCTCGATCGGCATCCTGGTCGACGACGCGATCGTCGTCGTCGAGAACATCCATCGACACCAGCAGTTGCACCCGGGCAAGCCGCTGGCGGCCATCATCCCGGGCGCGGTGGACGAGGTGGGCGGACCGACCATCCTGGCCACGCTGACCGTGATCGCCGCGTTGCTGCCGATGGCTTTCGTGACGGGCTTGATGGGCCCGTACATGAGCCCGATTCCGATCAACGCCAGCATGGGCATGCTCCTGTCGCTGGCCATCGCGTTCATCGTCACGCCCTGGCTCGCGCGGCTCTGGATGAAGGCGGCGCCTGCCGGGGCGCATCGCGACGGAGAATCGGAGGCGGCCCACGCCGGCGTCGCTGCGAAGATCGCGCCGGTTTTCGAGCGCATCTTCCGTCCGCTGCTCGACGATCGGCGTGGCGCACGCAACCGCCGCCTGCTGGGGCTGGGGGTGGCGCTGCTGATCGCCGGCTCGATGGCGCTGCCTGCCACCGGCCTCGTGCTGCTGAAGATGCTCCCCTTCGACAACAAGTCGGAGTTCCAGGTCATCGTCGACATGCCTGCCGGGACGCCGGTCGAGCACACGGCCGCGGCGCTGCAGGAACTGGGCCGCCATCTGGCCACGGTGCCCGAGGTCACCGACTACCAGGCCTATGCCGGCACGGCCGCGCCGATCAACTTCAACGGCCTGGTGCGCCAGTACTACCTGCGCACGGGCGGCGACGTCGGCGACCTGCAGGTCAACCTCGTCGACAAGTCGGCTCGCAAGGACCAGAGCCATGCGATCGCGACCCGCGTCCGGCCCGAGCTGCAAAGGATCGGCGCCCGCTACGGCGCGAACGTCAAGGTGGTCGAGGTGCCCCCCGGCCCGCCCGTGCTCTCGCCGATCGTGGCCGAGATCTACGGTCCGGATGCATCCGGGCGCCAGCAGGTGGCCAAGGCCGTGCGCGCCGTGTTCGAGAACACGCCGGACGTGGTCGACGTCGACGACAGCAGCATCGCGCCTGCGCCCAGGACGCTGCTGCTGGTCGACCGCCAGAAGGCCGCGATGCTCGGCGTGCCGCAGCAGGCGATCGTGACGACGCTGCGCGCCGGCCTGGCCGGCGAAGCCACGGCCTATCTGCACGACGAAACGAAATACCCGGCGGCCGCGGTGCTGCAGTTGCCTCCGGAGCTGCATGGCGACCTGAACGCATTGCTGCAGCTCACGGTTCGCAGTGCCGACGGGAAAGCCGTGCCGATCCGGGAACTCGTCACCCTGAGCGACGAGCTTGCCGAGCAGCCGGTCCACCACAAGGATCTGCTGCCGGTGAACTTCGTCGTCGCCGACGTGGCCGGCGCGCTCGACAGCCCGCTCTACGGGATGTTCCGGATGCGCGGCGAACTGGCCAGGATCGCCACGCCGGGCGGCGGCACGCTGCAGGAGCATTTCATCCGCCAGCCCGACGATGCCTACCGCGACTATGCGCTGAAGTGGGACGGCGAGTGGCAGGTGACCTACGAGACCTTCCGCGACATGGGCCTGGCCTACGGCGTCGGCCTGGTGCTGATCTACCTGCTGGTGGTTGCGCATTTCGGCTCGTACCTGACGCCGCTGATCATCATGGCGCCGATTCCGCTGACCATCATCGGCGTGATGCCTGGCCATGCCGTGCTCGGGGCACAGTACACCGCCACCAGCATGATCGGCATGATCGCGCTGGCCGGCATCATCGTGCGCAATTCGATCCTGCTGGTCGACTTCATCAAGCTGCAGGTGCGAGAAGGCGTCGACTTCAAGCAGGCGATCGTGCGCTCGGCCATCACGCGCGCGCAGCCGATCGTGCTGACCGGCCTCGCAGCCATGGCGGGCGCCTTCTTCATTCTCGACGACCCGATCTTCAACGGGCTGGCGATTTCGCTGGTCTTCGGCATCTTCGTGTCCACCGTGCTGACGCTGGTGGTGATCCCGATCCTCTACTTCGTCGCATACCGAAACCGGCTGGAGGCGATCCTGGGCAGTCGCGAGCCCGAAGAAGCCGCCATGCCGGCGTCCCACGCGTCCCTTCGAGGAGAATCGACATGACGTCCTGGCAACTCGTCCGCGTCTTCGCGGGAACCTTCATCCTGTTGTCGCTGGCGCTCGGCATCCCCGGCAGCCCGATCTTCGTCAGCCAGTGGTGGCTTGCGTTCACCGCCTTCGTCGGGGTGAACCTGCTGCAGAGCGGGCTGACCAAGTGGTGCATGCTGGAGTCCATGCTTCGCAAGCTCGGCCTGCGCGCGGGAGCCTGAACATGCGTGCCTGCTGCCACGCTTGCAGATCGACCGATCTCCCGCTTCCGGTGGACACGACGCCGTGACCGGACGCGCGCTCGATGCCCTGCGCCTGCTGCTGCTCGTGATCCTGGCCTGGCAGCCGCACGCGGCCGCGGCGACGGAACTCGCGGAGGCCTGGCGAGCGGCCACGCGCAGCGACCGGGAGTACGCGCTTGCCCGTGCCGCGCATTCGGCCGCGCAGCCGCGCCGCGAACAGGCCGCGGCACTGTGGCGACCGTCCGTCGGTCTCGTGGGATCGGTCGGCCTGGCCACGAACGAGTCGGAGGCACGGGGCGCCCGGTTCAGCGCGCCCGCATTCGGTCGATCCACCGGCGTCGGCTTCGACACGTCGGTGACCGACGGGACGTCGTCGCGCTGGGCCCTCGCAGCCACGCAGCCGTTGTACGCGCCCAGGCGCCGAGCCGAGCAGCATCAGCTTTCCACGTCGGTCGACCTGGCCGACCTGCAATGGCAGTCGGCGGGACAGTCGTTGATGCTCCGCACGGCCGAGCGCTATTTCGACCTCGCCCTGGCCGAAGAAGCGATGCGCGTATACGAGCAGCAACGCGATGCCGTGCAACAGGCGGCAACCGAGGCCCGGGACCGTTTCGATCTCGGCGATGCGCCGATCACCGATACGCATGAGGCAGGCGCGCATCTGGCAGCCCTTCGGGCGCAGGTCCTGGCGGCCGAAAGCGACGTGCGGATCAAGCGCAGCATGCTCGCGGACACGACGGGCCTGCCGCCCGATGCGTTGGCGGCTCGTCTGCCTCGCGCCGGTTCCGAGCGCCCGCCGCGGCTCGAGCCGCTGGAGTCCTGGCTGGACGAGGCGCAGACCGGCAACCTCGGGATTCGCGCGCAGTTGCTGGCCGTCGAAGTCGCGAAGCAGGAGGCCGCCAAGCACGGCAGGGCCTCGTCCGTCACGGTCGATCTCGTCGCCCAGGTGGGGCGCGATCGACTCAGCGGCAGCGGAGACTTCGGGTCGGCCAGCAACGCGGAGACGAACCGGATGGTCGGCATCCAGCTTTCGATGCCGCTGTTCACCGGCGGCTACCGAAGCGCGAAGGAGGAAGAAGCGCTGCGGCTCGTCGACAAGGCCGTCGCCGAGCTGGAACGCACTCGCGAGCAGGTCGCTCAGCAGGTGCGTCAGGCGTGGCTGGGACTGAGCGTGGGTGTCGAGCGCGTTCGAGCGCTGGAACAGGCGCTGAAGGCCAGCCTGGCCCGCCTCGACGCCACGCGCCTCGGGCACGAGGTCGGCGAGCGCACCACGCTCGAACTGCTCGACGCGCAGAACGAGTCCGCTGCGTCGAGGCTGGCACTCGTCCGGGGCCGGGTCGCCTTGCTGATGGACCGGCTGCGCCTGGCCGCGCTGGTCGGACGCCTGGACGAGTCGGTCCTGCAGGCGGTCGACGAACTGCTGCTGTCGCGCGAGTCCGGGCGTTAGCTCGCGCAGGTCAGGCCACGACCTTCTCGACCCGCACCGGCAGCGCCTGCCGGACCGCCGCTCCCGAGACCCAGTCGATCCAGACGTTGTCCCGTTCGGGGCGAGTCGGATCGGCAAAGCCCAGCGTGTTGAGGTTGACGCCGTTGCCGTGCTGCGGCTCGTGCGCCGTCGGCCGGCCGTCCACCAGATGGGCGACGGTGCCCAGTTGCCTGTGACCGTAGCCGTGCTCGATGGCGATCGCGCCCCGGACGATGCCGCTGCGTACCAGCGCGATGCCCTCCAGCGAGCCGCCGGGAGAGGTCACGCGGATGCGGTCGCCGTTGGCGATGCCCAGTTCGCGGGCGTCATCGCGATTGATCGAGATCGGGTTGTGCGGGTGTACCTGACGCAGGCGCTCCGCCGCGATCGACATCGAGCTCATCAGGTTCGACTTGTACGAACTCATCGTCAGCGGCCAGTCCTGCTCCGGGAAATGCTCGCGCATCGCGCTTCCGTCGGCGAAGCGCGTCGGATACCAGGTCGGGCAGCCGCAATAGCGCTCGCCCGTCATCGAGTGACGCATCCGGGCGATCGGTTCGTTCCAGATCGTGACCGGAAACCGGTGCGAGAGCTTCAGTCGATCGCCGTCCCAGGCGTCCTCGACGCGATCGAAGCGCCCGCCGCGGCTCATCACCATCGCGACGCGCCGCACTTCCTCGGGCTTCACCCGCTTCTCGATTTCCGGCAGCCAGCGCGACAGGCCCGTGATCTCGATGTCGTCGTCCGAAGCCTCGCCGACCGGCTTGCCCGCCTGGTAGGCGATGTTGCAGATCGCCCGGACGTAGAAGTCCTCGGCACTGTCGAGGTCCAGCGGCTCGCCGTCGCGCGTGCTCATCGCGTTCTTGCCGAAGCCGGGCAGGCCGAGCCGCCTGGCCACGCCGAACAGCAGCGATTCGAAGTCGATCGGCCTGCCATCGGCCGCTCTGGCCGTCGCCGGGGAGACCGTCGGCCAGCGGACCGTGCTGCTGTGCGCTATCACGTCGGCCCAGGGAGCGCCGATCCCCCAGCTTTCGTAGGTGATCGTGTCGGGCACGATGTAGTCGGCCAGAGCCGCCGTTTCGTTGATGAACGGGTTGACGGCGACGTGCAGCGGGAGCTTCTTCGGATCCTTCAGGGCCTCGGCCAACGCGTTCTCGAAACCGCAGATCGCGTAGACGGGGTTGCTCATGTGGTTGATCCAGGCCTTGATCGGATACGGATAGCCGAGCATGCCGGCCGCGAGCATCTCGCTGCTGATCGCGCCCGGCGCCGGATACCACGGCGCGCGGGCCGGATAGGGGTTCTCGCCTGCCTCCTGCTTGCGCTTGAACTCGCTGGTGCGCTCGTACGGGAAGCGGGTACGCGAAAGCGGCACGCCGGTGGCCTTCACGGCGCCCGGGAATCGCGCGAAGTCGTAGCGCGGACCCGGGCCGAACGGGCCGAAGGGGCCGGCGTCCATGACCCAGCCGCCCTTGACGTTCAGGTTGCCGATCAGGTTGTTCAGCATCGCGATCGCGAAGGCGGTGTAGAAGCCGGCGCCGTTCATCGTGCCGCCGTGCGAGTTCGCCACCGCCCGCTTGCCGTGGCGCGTGAACTCCCTGGCCAGCGCTTCGATTTCGTGCACCGGCACGCCGCACAGCGCCGAGTACTCTTCGAGCGTCTTGCGTGCCGCCTCTTCGCGCAGCATTCCGAGCGACGTGCGCACATGCAGCGTTTCGGCCACGCCGTCCCGGTCGCCGACCGTATCGACGTGCCGCGAGACGAACAGCTCGGCCGCCTGCGCCACCGTGTGCGGGGCCAGCGTCCCGTCTGCCAGCTGCACGACGAACACGTCTTCGGCCGGCGTCTTGTCGTCCGCCGCCTCGGGCAGCGGCCACCCGAGGTCGGCGCCGCGCAGGAACTGTCCGTGGCGCGGATGGGCCGGGTCGTCGACGAGCAGGTGGGTGGCATTGCTCCATGACGCCTCGCCGGCGGCCGCCATTGCCGCCGGCCCGGGCTGCGACAGATAAGCTGCGTCGTAGCGTTCGTTCTCGAGGATCCAGCGGATCATCCCCATGACGAGCGCCAGGTCGGTGCCCGGTTTGATGGCCAGCCAGCGGTTGTTGTCGCCGGAGGCGTGGCTCGACGAGGTGGGCAGCAGCGGCGAGACGACGACGTAGCGATAGCTGTCCTGCTCGCGCGAACGGGCCTCGGCCAGCTCGCGTCCCATCCGCTGGAACGGGTTGCCGGACTGCGCCGGTGCCGTGCCGATGAACAGGCCGAAGCGCGAATTGCTCCAGTCGGGCTTTCCGTGCGGCATCGTCGCCAGGTTGCCCAGCGCCGCGCCCGTACCGACCCGATAGCTCTGTCCGCAGTACGAGCCGTGGTTGGCGACGTTGACCGTGCCGAACGATTGCCGTGCGAAGCGATTGATCAACGGGGTACGCCCCTCGTTGGCGGAGTCGGTGACCAGCAACTGGTTCGACCTGGGGCCGTATTCCGGGTTCTCCGGGTCGATCGGCGTGAGCACGTCGCGAATCGCGCGCAAGCCGTCGACATGGCCTTCGCCGAACAGGTCGCCGCCCTCGCAGATCTCCTCGATCAGTCGTTCGAGCGAAATCGTCTGCCACTTGCCGGAGCCGCGGGGGCCGACGCGCTTGAGCGGCTCGAGCACCCGGTGCGGCGCCTTCTGGTGCGCCATCATCGCCGAGCCGCGCGCGCAGGAAGTCGCACGCCCCTCGAGCCCGTTGTCGCCGCCCAGCATTGCATAGACCTCCCTCACCGGCTTCTCCATCGGCGCCGGATTGGAGGTGGCCAGCGGATGGTAGGGGTTCCCGGCCACGCGAACGATCGTGTTGGTGCGCGTATCGACGCGTACGCGGACGCCGCACTGCGTCCAGCAGCCGAGGCAGCTCGACGGGCTGACCACCTGGCCGGGCTGGGTTTCGAGCCGACCCGTTGCCGGATCGATCCGGAACTCGGGCAGCAGCGAATTGCCGCGTGTCGCGCTGGCCGTGGGCTCGCCAGAGCTGCCGCTCAGCAGCCCCTTGGCGCCGCGAGCGATGGTCTGGCCGTAGCCGGCCACGAAGGCGGTTGCGCCGCCGGCAGCGAGCCCGCCGCGCAACAGCGCTCGACGCCGTGCGCTCGCTCGCGCCGAAGAGGAGGATTTCTTTTCGTCGGTCATGGTCGTCGGTATTCGCAAATACGCGCTCAGGCAGAGCGCAGGCCTGCGCCTTCGCGCTGCGGCCACTTCTCCAGGCCCCACAGCACGAGGACCAGCATCGTCACGCACAGGCCGAAGATGCCGAGGATGCCCATCAGGCCATCGCCACCCAGCGGCATCCGGTAGACGTACAGGCCGGCACCGTACTTCGGGACCCCCTGCACGCCCATGAACAGCGCCCAGCGAAAGGCCCATGCCGCAGCACAGACGGACACGCCGAGCGCAAGGCTCAGGCCGCGGGAGTGCAGCCACAGCCTGGGCCGGGCCCACATCAGCAATACGATCGCACCGATCGCTGCCGACAGCCTCAGGCTGATTCGCCAGACCGGGAAGTCGGCATGCAGCCGCACGGCCTGCTCGAACGAAGGCGTCTGCATCAGGTAGCCGCCGATCGCCCAGGCGGCCGCCACGCACAGCAAGGCGAGGCTCAGCGCGAGCCCCAGCCTGCCCAGCCAGGCGCGAATCGCCGCGTCGTCACCGGCAGGCATCAGCAGCGACAGGATCAGCATGGCGCCCACGGCGGCCAGCCAGGCCGTCAGTGCGAGGTTCACCGGAACCCACGGGTTGTTCCAGAGCGGGCGGGCGCGCACGATCGCGATCTCGGCGCCGGTATAGACGACGACTCCGGCGGCCGCGATCGCCAGCGGGACCGACAGTGCTCGCATCCAGCCGATCCGGCCGCGCCACCAGGCGAAGCAGAACGCGAGCGAGGTACCGACGAAGATCGGCACGAGTACGGCGCCAAGCGACATCCACGACCACGGCGTGAAATGCGCGTAGAAGTGCCAGAAGCGCGCCGGCTGATGAAGATCGGCCAGCAGCGACACGGGTGCCGCAACGGCGGTCACCAGCAGCAGCACCACGGCCAGCGGCAGGATCTTCGCCGGCGGCCTGCCGGCGGGCGCCCATGTCCCCCAGGCTGCCGCCAGGGCCGCACCCGTGGCCATGGCGATGAGGAAGAAGTACTGGACTGCCCAGGGCAGCCACGCGGCCTCGTATTGCGGAGTCAGCAACTCGATGATCTGCATGGAAACCTCCGGCGCCTCAATGGTCGGCGACCAGGCGCACGCTGGCCTGGCCGTCGATGCCGTCGACGAACTCGTCGGGCAGGCCGATGTAGAACACGCGCGGCGAGGTGTTCATCCCCGGCTTCAGCACCTTGACGTCGTCGCGGCGTGCGCCGATCCGGCGATTGATTTCGCTGTCGGCGTCGAGGAGGTCCCCGATCACTCGCGCTCCGCCGACACAACTCTCGACGCAGGCCGGCAGCAGGCCGACCTCGAGGCGGTGCTCGCAGAAGGTGCACTTGTCGGCGGTCTGCGTTTCGTGGTTGATGAAGCGCGCGTCGTAGGGGCAGGCCTGTACGCAATAGCCGCAGCCCACGCAGCGTTCGTTGTCCACGAGGACCACGCCATCCTCTCGCTGGAAGGTCGCCTGCACCGGACAGACCGGCACGCAGGGCGGGTTGTCGCAGTGATTGCACAGCCGCGGCAGGCTGACCATGGCCGGTGCACTGCCGTCGCCCTTGTCGATCTCGTACTGCAACACCGTAGTGCGGAACTGGCCGATCGGTGCCTGGTTCTCCACCGAGCAGCTCACCGTACACGCCTGGCAGCCGATGCACTTGCGCAGGTCGATCAGCATCCCGAAGCGCTTGCCCGGGATGCCGGGGCGGCGCCGGGGCTGGTCGCCGATCGCGGCCTGCGCCTGCGGCGCCGGGGCCGCTGCGGCGGCAGCGGCCGCCGCGAGGCCCAGCAGATCCTTCAGGAAGCCGCGCTTGTCGGAGCGCGGGCCGGGAATTGCGCCGTCCGTCTGCGGGAAAGTCGTCGTGCCGGTCGCCGGAGCAGGGTGCTCGCGCCCCGGGGTTCCATCGGCCGGGCTTCGGGCGGGCGTTGCCATTTCGGACTCTCTTGCGGTCGTCATGCCGCAAGCGTAGGTCCGAAAAGACCATTTGACTATTGTGGTTAGAGGCCAGTCCCGTAGATCAAATTACCTAGTCCGCTGCGTCATTGAAACGGCACTCGATGTCCATGCGTGCCTCGAGTGGCATTCCTTTGACGCAGCGGACCGGTTGTCAACCCGGCTGGTCCTCGTTCTCGTCGTCGAGCGCGCAGGGATCGGCGCGCAGCATCAGCCGGGCCAGTTCCGCTGCGCTGCCGACTTCGGCTTTCTCCATCACGTGCTGCCGATGCACGTGCACGGTCTTCTCGCTGATCCCGAGGGTGCGGGCGACCGACTTGTTCGGCAGGCCTCGCGCGACGAGGCGTGCGACCTCGTGCTCCCGGGGCGACAGGCGATCGAGCAGGCTGCGCGCCTGATCCTGCCGCCGGGCCCGGCGCCGGTGCTCGAGCGTCTGCTGGACGGCCTGGTCGACTGCGTCGAGCAGGGCCTGGTCCTTGAACGGTTTCTCCAGAAAGTCGCAGGCGCCCGACTTCATGGCCTGCACGGCCAGCTCGACGTCCCCGTGTCCGGTCATGAACACGATCGAGACCGACCAGCCTCGGCCGCGCAACTGCTGCTGCAGGGCCATGCCGCTCATGACAGGCATCCGGATGTCCAGCAGCAGGCAACCGAGGTCCTCCGGCGGGGTCTCGTGGTCTGCGAGGAATGCCTCGGCGCTTTCGTATTCGACGACGTTCCAGCCTACCGAATCGAGCAGGAAGACGACCGAGCGGCGGAACGCCGCATCGTCATCGACGAGGTAGATCGACAGGTCCTGTGGCGTGTTCATCGATGGGCAAGCTCAGTGAGAAGACCATGCCGGGGCCGTCGGCGGCGCGCGCTCCCTGCAGGCGTCCGCCATGCGCCTCGGCGATGCTCTTGCAGATCGACAGGCCGATTCCGAGGCCGTCCTCCTTCGTGGTGTAGAAAGGCTCGAACAGATGCCCTAGCGCTTCGTCGTCCATGCCGACGCCATGATCGCGCACGTGGATCCACGCCCAGCCCGGTTCCGCTTCGAGCCGGATCTCGACCCGTTGTTGCGCGGCCGGCAAGTCGAGCATCGCATCCTGTGCGTTCTTGAAGAAGTTCAGCAGGATCTGCTGGATCTGCAGCGGATCGAGCTTGAAGCGCAGGCCGGCAGGCAGGCGGTCGACGACGTCGATCGCGGGCGCCTGCGCCTGCATGCCGTCGAACAAGGCGACCGATTCGGCGACCAGCGCGGGTAGCGTATGCCATTCCCTCGCCGTCGGGCGCTTGCGTACGAATCCCTTGATCCGCTTGAGGATCCCGGCCGCAGCATCGGCCTGGGCCGCGATGCTCGTGGCTGCTTCGCGTACGGCGTCGTCGGTCAGTCTGGCGTTGTCGAGCCTGCGCAAGAGGCTTTGCGCGTAGTTGGCGACTCCGGCGAGCGGCTGGCTCAGTTCGTGCGCCAGCGTGCTGGACAGTTCGCCCAGCACGGACAGCCGGGCCAGGTGATCGGCCTGCTCCTGGTTCATGCGCATCCGCGCCTCGAAGGCGCGACGCTCGTCGAGCGCCCGTTGCAGGGCCGCCGTGCGCGTCCGCACGAGGAACTGCGCGCGCAGCGTGTAGATGCCCCAGCCGAGCAGGGCCAGCAGCGCGAACAGTCCGAACGGCCAGTACTGCCGGACGATGGCGCTCATGCTCGTCTGCCGCAGGTATGCATAGGGGCCGATCCGCAGCTCGCGGAAGACCTCGTGGACCGACTGGTAGTCGGCCGGAACGGTCCAGGCCATGCCATGCGCCTGCGGTTCCATTCGCAGCAGCGCGATGGCCAGTTCGCGCGCAAGTTCCGGCGGCGTGCCACGCAGGCCGGCCATCGGCCAGTTCGGATACAGGCGCGTGGACACGATGCATCCTGGCGCCGGCTCGAAGCGCGCCGAAAGCACACGATAGTGCAAGCGCCAGTCGGGCAGGTCCTCGAGCAGGCAGGCCCGGATGATTCCGACGTCGGCCTTTCGGGCATCGATCTGCTCGAGAACCCGCTGCATCGGAAAGCCGACGAACAGGCGCTGCGCGAGATCGCGCTCGGGATCGATCCGCAGCGCGGCCAGTTCGCGCCAGACGACCTGGTAGCCGCCGAACCCGTCGGGCGAGGTCGCGGCCAGCACCTTGCCGCGGATGTCCGACAGATCCTGCAGATCCATGCGATCGCGGGCTGCGACGACGGTCGCTGCAGTCGACAGGGCCGTCGCAACGTTGCGGCCCTGCTCGAGCGTGGCGATCCGGTTGACACCATGTGCGATCTCGAGCGTCACGTAATGCCCCGGATTGGTCAGCACGAAGTCGACGGCGCGGTCCGCCACCTTCTGCCCCAGCACCTCCAGGTCGTCGTACTCGAACTCGAAGCGATATCGCGGAAGCTCACGCGCCAGGTGGCGCGCCAGCGGTGCCCATTCGACGGCCGCCGCCTCCGGACCCATGAAGGCCAGCACGCCGATGCGCACGGTCTCGGCTGCGGCCGGGAGATCGGCTGCAGCGGGTTCGACCGGCCCGGAGTTCGCGGGGCACGGCAGCGTCGAGCCGATGGCCGTCAGCAGGCCGGCCAGCGCGCGCAGCGCCGGTTTCGACGATTTCGCGATGAATCGAAGCTGCTTACGCGAAGCGGGCCTGCCCGGGCACGATTCTTCCGTCGACTTTCGCGCCGGATCGGCGCCATTCGAGATCTTTCGACGCGGCATGGGCCCTATGTTCGCAAAACGGGGCGCGGCGGATCGGAAGGAATGGGGGTGCGGCGATCGGCGATAATCGGCCGATTCGAATCGGGACGTTCCGCCGGCATCCCCGGCGGCTCACGCTTTCTTCATTTTTTCCGGAGGTATCAGGATGGCTCTCGTATCGATGCGACAGTTGCTGGACCACGCCGCCGAGAACGGCTACGGGATTCCCGCCTTCAACGTGAACAACCTGGAGCAGGTTCAGGCGATCATGTCGGCGGCCAGCGAGGTCGATGCGCCGGTGATCATGCAGGCCTCGGCCGGCGCCCGCAAATACGCCGGCGAGGCGTTCCTCAAGCACCTGATCGAAGCGGCGATCGAAACCTATCCGGACATCCCGGTCGTCATGCACCAGGACCACGGCCAATCGCCACTGGTCTGCAGCGGAGCGATCGAACTCGGTTTCTCGTCGGTGATGATGGACGGTTCGCTGGAGGAAGACGGCAAGACGATCGCCAGCTACGAGTACAACGTCGACGTGACGCGCAAGGTCGTCGACATGGCGCATGCGGTCGGCGTGACGGTCGAAGGCGAGCTCGGCTGCCTGGGTTCGCTCGAGACGATGAAGGGCGACAAGGAAGACGGCCACGGCGCCGAGGGCACGATGACGCGCGAACAACTGCTGACCGATCCGGAGCAGGCCGCAGACTTCGTGCGCAAGACGCAGGTCGACGCGCTGGCCATCGCGATCGGCACCAGCCATGGTGCCTACAAGTTCTCTCGCAAGCCCACCGGCGACATCCTGGCGATCGACCGGATCAAGGAAATCCACGCGCGTATCCCGAACACGCACCTGGTCATGCACGGTTCGTCGTCGGTGCCGCAGGAACTCCTGGCCGAGATCCGCAAGTACGGCGGCGACATGAAGGAAACCTATGGCGTGCCGGTCGAGGAGATCCAGGAAGCGATCAAGTACGGCGTGCGCAAGATCAACATCGACACCGACATCCGGCTGGCGATGACCGCTGCGATCCGGCGGTTCTTCGTCGAAAACCCGTCGAAGTTCGACCCGCGCGAGTATCTGAAGCCGGCACGCGAGGCGGCCAAGGCCATCTGCGTGCAGCGCTATCGGCAGTTCGGCTGCGAAGGGCAGGGCAGCAAGATCCAGCCCGTGCCGCTGAAGATGATGGTCGAGCGCTACAAGAAGGGCGAGCTCGCCCAGGTCGTGGCCTGAAGCGCGTTCCGATCGCTGGCGGCCGCGCTCAGAACGCCATCGAGTACTGCACGCCGAGCAGCCAGACCTTCGACCTGTATTCGCCGGTGACCCGGCCACGGTTCCGGGCCGGGTCGGCGCTGAGCTGGTCGTTGTCGATCTTCGTGTCGGGCACGTACAGGTAGGCCAGGCCGACGTCGAGCCGCGCGTCCCGGCTCGGCCGCCACTGCGCGCCCAGGCTCAGCCAGGTCCGGTCATCGTCGGGCAGCGCGACCAGCCGGCGATGGCGGTCGCGAACCGGGGACTGGTCGTAGGCGATGCCGAATTTCAGCGTCCAGCTGTCGTCGACATGGTAGTTCGCGCCGATCGCCAGGCGCCAGGTGTCCTTGAAGTCGGCGTCGAGCGTCTGCACGGTCAGGCCGGTCAGCGGACCCGAGGTGCGCATGATGTCGACGGCATCGACGCTGCTCCAGCCGGTCCAGGACAGGTCGCCGAGCAGTTCCCAACGGGTGTCGAGCTGGTGGACCGCACTGATGATGACCGTTTCGGGCAGCTCGACGTCGGCCCGCGCGCGTCCGGCGGCGAGCGCCGGGTTCGCGCCTGCCGCAGGACCGCGAATGTCGAGGTCGCCCTTCAGCTCGTGTTCGATGCGCGATCGATACGAGGCGCCGATCCGGGTGGCGTCGGACAACGCGTAGAGCAGGCCGACGTTCCAGCCCCAGGCGTCGGAGTCTGCGTCGAGGATCGCGTGCGTGGCCGCGAGCGGCACGGCGGCGATCGAGACCGCGCGCTCGTATTCGGCGTCCATTCGCTGCCAGTTCAGGCCGAAACCGAGCGACAGCCGATCGTTGACCCGCCAGGCGACCGACGGATTGATGTTGTAGGTCTTGATGTCGAACTCGATCGACTGCGCCGCGCCGACCCAGCCGTCGTCGTAGTCGGTCGACAGGCCGAAGGGCGCGCCCAGGCCGATGCCCAGGACGATGTTGCGGTTCAGCGCCCATGACAGGTAGGCGTTGGGCAGCGCCGCCCACCCGCCGGCATCGCCGGTGCCGCCGGATAGCACGCCGCTCTGCGAACCGCCGTCGCGGAACTTGAAGCTCGGCCTGACCAGCGACAGGCCGACCGAGAATTCGCGCGGCTGCAAGCGCGTCATGCCGGCCGGGTTGAAATGGATCGTGCTGGCGTTGTCGGCGATCGCCGCCGATCCGGCAAAGGCGTTGCCGATGCCGCTGGCGTTCTGTTCCAGTAACTGGAAGCCCGAGGCGGATGCCTGGCCGGCCATCACGAGGAGTCCGGCGGCGGGGACCAGGCCCACGAGCGCAGAGCGTCGAATCTTCATGGCGGCCTCGCGATAAGGAGCGCTGCGGCCGGCATGCGGCTGCACGCCGACGCCGGCGGCGGATGGCACCATTGTCCCCTTCCTCGGCGCTCGGCGCGAGGCCCACGCCGATGTCGCGGGGTTCGCGTCATCCGGGAGCTGTGCTGCCACAAGGTACCGGGTACCGGGCCGGTGTCTGCGGCATACTCGTCGAATGTCTTCGCCGTTGCTCGATTTCCGTCGAATGGCCGTCGCGGTCGGAATGGTCGTCGGCCTGTCGACGCCCGCGGGCGTCTCGCAGTCCGCTTCCCGGGTCATCTCGCTGTCGCCGTCCGAGGTGCAGGCAGGCATCGCCGAGATGTTTCCGCAACGCCGTTGCCTGTTCGGCGTGGCCTGCGTCACGCTGGTCGATCCGCGCGTGCGCCTGGTCGACGGCGACGCGCGGATCTACCTGTCGGCGGTCGCGGTGCCCGAACTCGGCGGCGACGAGCTGCGAGGCGGCGTCGTGGAGGCGCGCGGCGTGCCGCGTTACGAAGCCGCGTCGGGCGCTTTCTATGTCGACGAGCCCGACGTCACGCGGATCGAGTTCCCGGACCTGCCTGCATCGCAAGCCGGGATCGCTGCCGACGTCGCCCGGCTGCTGCTGGCCGAGGCGATGCGCGAACCGGTCTGGCGCCTCGACGAGCGCGACGGCCGCCAGGCGCTGGCGAAGCTGGTGCTGCGCCGCGTCGAGGTGCGCAACGGGCGGCTGCTGCTCGAAGTCGGCGGCTACGACGATTCCACGCCGTCCGACGACGATGTCGCGTCGTCGGGCGACCCGCTTCCAGGAGCTTCGAAATGAACATCGCAGACATCCGGGCCGCGCTCGACGCACGCTGGGACGAGGACTTGGTGCCTCGGCTGGTCGACTACGTCAGGGTGCCGGCCAAGTCGCCGATGTTCGACGACGGCTGGGCCGAACGAGGCGAGTTGGCGGCGGTCGTCGACGAGGCCCGGCGTTGGGCGCAGGCACTGGCCACCTCCGGCCTCGAGCTCGAGATCGTGACGCTGCCGGGGCGCACGCCTTGCCTGTTGTTCGACGCGCCGGCCACCGGCGGGCTCGGCAACGAACGGACCGCCCTCTTCTACGGCCACCTGGACAAGCAGCCCGAGATGAGCGGCTGGCGCGAAGGTCTCGGGCCGTATACGCCGGTGCTCGAAAACGGCCGCCTGTACGGCCGCGGCGGCGCCGACGACGGCTATGCGGTCTACGCGGCGCTGTCGGTCATCCAGGGGCTGGACGCGCAGGCGATCCCGCGTCCGCGCTGCGTCGGGCTGATCGAGACCTCGGAGGAGTCGGGCAGCCCGGATCTGCCCGCCTATCTGGAAGCGCTTGCGCCGCGTTTCGGCGACGTACAGCTGGTCTGTGCGCTCGATTCGGGCTGCGGCAACTACGATCAGCTCTGGGTCACGAGCTCGCTGCGCGGGCTGGCCGGCGGCACCCTGACGGTCGAGATCCTGCGCCATGGCGTGCACTCCGGTGCGGCGAGCGGGCTCGTGCCGTCGAGCTTCCGGATCGCTCGCCAATTGCTCGACCGGCTCGACGATCCGGCAAGCGGGCGCGTGGTGCTGCCCGAGCTGCACGCCGAGATTCCGGCCGAGCGGCTCGAGCAGGCCCGGCAGGCCGGCGCGATCCTCGGCGACGCGGTCTGGCAGCAGTTTCCATGGGCGTCGTGCGAACACCTGCCGCAGCCGAAGGTCGAGGGGCTCGACGCGGCCGCCCGGCTGCGTGCCGCCGCCGCGTCGCACGCCGCGCCCGGGCACCTGCAGGCCCGGCCGACGACTACCGATCCGGTCGAAGGCCTGCTGAACAGGACCTGGCGTCCGGCCTTGTCGGTGATCGGCGCGGCCGACCTGCCGCTGCCGCGCGATGCCGGCAACGTGCTGCGCCCGCGCACCACGCTGAAGCTCAGCATGCGCCTGCCGCCGACCGTCGACGCCGAACTCGCCACGGCGGCGATCAAGAAGGCGCTCGAGAGCGACCCGCCCTACGGAGCGCGCGTGCGCTTCGAGGCCGACCATGCGGCCGATGGCTGGAGCGCGGCGCCGACGGCGCCGTGGCTCGCGCGCGCGCTCGAGGAGGCGTCTCAACGGGCGTTCGGGCGGCCGGTCGCCTGGATCGGCGAGGGCGGCACGATTCCGTTCATGGCGATGCTCGGCAAGCATTTCCCGCAGGCGCAGTTCGTCGTCACCGGCGTGCTCGGGCCGCAAAGCAATGCGCACGGCCCCGACGAATTCCTGCACATCGGATACGCGAAGCGGCTGAGCGTGGCCGTCGCATCGCTGCTGACCGCGGTGCCTTGATCCGGGGCGACCGGGCACTCGAGGCCCCTTCAGCCAGGTCTTCAGCCAGCGCGGCGGGTCGGCCCCGGATGCCGGCCCGCGCGTCGGATCATCCGCCGAGTGCGCGCTGCAGCGCCGCCGCGCAGAACGAGACGGCCGTGTTCGCCTCGTCGATGACACGCCCCATCGTGATGAAGCCGTGGATCTGGCGCTCGAAGCAGACGTGCGAGACGCGGGCGCCGGCGTCGGCCAGGCGCGCGCTGTACTGCAGGCCTTCGTCTCGCAACGGATCGTAGCCGGCGGTCAGCACCAGCGCCGGCGGCAGGCCGGCGAGGTCTTCGCGCAGCAGCGGCGATGCGCGCCAATCGAGGTCCTGGGCCGGGTCTGCGATGTAGTGATCGTGGAACCAGTCGATCGTCGTCCGTTCGAGCAGGTAGCCCTTGCCGTTTGTCTCGTGCGAGGCGGCGATCCGGCGCATGTCGGTTGCCGGGTAGATCAGCAGCTGGAACGCGATCGGCAGGTCGCCGGTGTCGCGCGCGGCGATCGCGACGACCGCCGCCAGGTTCCCGCCGGCGCTGTCGCCGCCGACCGCCAGTCGCGTCGCGTCGATGCCGAGTTCGCCGGCATGCGCATGGACCCAGCGGGTCGCCGCCACGCAGTCGTCGACGGCGGCGGGGAATCGATGCTCGGGGCCCATCCGGTAGTCGACCGAGATCACCGTGCAGCGCGAGGCATTGGCAAGCTGCCTGCACAGGGTGTCGTGCGTGTCGAGGTCGCCGATCGTCCAGCCGCCCCCGTGGTAGTAGACGAGCGCGGGCAGCCGATGTCCGGCCTGCGGGCCCTGGGGGCGGAACAGTCGCAGCGGGATCGCGCCTGCCGGGCCGTCGGCGGCGAGCTCGCGGACCTCGGCGACGGCCGGCGGTTCCGGCTGGCTGTAGGTTCGCCGCTCGCGATAGACGTGGCGCGCCTCGGAAGCGTCGAGGGTATGGATGGCCGGCAGGCCGCTGGCTTCGATCAGGTCGAGCAGCGCACGCGCCTGGGGGTCGAGCATCGGTGGAATCTCCTGTCCTGTGATTCGGGGTTTCGACTATACGGCGATGTACCGGCCGGGCCGGTGGTTGATCGCCAGTGTCAGGTTCAGCGAGAACGCGCCGATCAGCGAAATCGCGATGATCGACGGGGAGACGACGCTCAGCGAGAGCAGCAGGATCGCCGTGTCCAGCCCGAGCTGGACCCAGCCGGCACGCCAGCCGTAGCGCTCCTGCAGATAGAGCACCAGAACGTTGAAGCCGCCGAGGCTGCCGCGATGTCGGAACAGGATCAGCAGGCCGACGCCCACCAGCAGGCCGGCCACCAGCGCCGCCCAGGCCGGCTGCACGGCGGCGAAGGCCAGCCACGGCCGCTGGATCTCGGTGGCTGCCGAAACCAGCGCGACGGCAGTCAGCGTGCGCGCCGTGAATCGCCAGCCCATGCGGAGCACGGCCAGTGCCATGAACGGCAGGTTCACGAGCAGGAACGCGGGTCCGAAGCTGATCTCGAAACCGTAGGACAGCAGCAGCGCAAGGCCGGCCGTGCCGCCGGTCATCAGCCCTGCGTGCTCGAACAAGGCGATGCCCAACGCGATCAGGATGGCCGCCGACAGGAAGGCGACCGCGTCCTCGACGGGCGTGTGGCGCAGCGCGTCGGCCGATTTCGGCCCGATTCCGATGCTCATTTTCGGGCAGATGCTAGCACCCGCCGACGGGTCGATTTGCATTGACATCCTGACGACAATCTCCCTACGCTGGCGCAGCGCGGCCCTCCGCTGCGCGACAACAATCACGGGAGGATTCGATGCGTGTCGAACTCAAGCCGCTCGTCCGCGCGCTCGCACTGGGCGGAGCAGCGCTCTGTCTGGTCAGTGCCTGCAGCAACGACGATGACGACGACGGCGAGGTCGCGGTCGAAGTTCGATCGTCGAGGCCGGATTTCGTTTCGGGCGGCAACGCCCTCGTGGATGTCGCGCTTCCGGCCGGTGCAGGCGGAGCGTTCGCTCCGGACTTCAAGGTCACGTTGAACGGCAACGATGTCACCTCGGCCTTCGACGAGCTTTCGCCCGACCGTCGCCGCGGGCTCGTGACCGGGCTCGCGCTTGGCGACAACACGCTCGTCGCGACCTTCGGCGGCCGCTCGAGCACGGTCGTCCTGAAGAACCATCCGATCGAGGGACCGATGTTTTCGGGCCCCCACGAAACGCCGTTCTTCTGCCAGACCGACACCTTCACCCTGCCCGACGGGTCCACGCTCGGGCCGGCGCTCGATGCGAACTGTTCGGCGCCGACCGTCGTCCAGTACGTCTACCGGACGACGTCCGCGAGCACACCTGCGTTCCGGCCGCTGGCCGATCCCGCGCAGTTGCCGGGCGATGTCGCGACGGTGTCGGTCGACGGCCGCGAGGTGCCCTACGTGGTCCGCGTCGAGACCGGCACGATCAATCGCGCGATCTACCAGATCTCGATGCTGCACGATCCGGCCAACGACGCGGAGCCCTCGCCGACGACGGCGCCGCGCGGCTGGAACGAGCGCCTCGTCTACACGTTCGGCGGCGGCTGCACCGGAGGCTGGTACCGGCAGGGCAGCACCACGGGCGGCGTGCTCGACGACAACATCCTGAAGCAGGGCTACGCGATGGCGTCGGCTTCGCTGAACGTGTTCGGCAACAACTGCCAGGACCTCTCCGCCGCCGAGACGATGGCGATGGTCAAGGAGCACTTCATCGAGGTCTGGGGACCGCCTCGGTACACGATCGGCTGGGGTTGCTCCGGCGGCTCGTACCAGCAGCACCAGATCGCCGACAACTATCCGGGCCTGCTCGACGGCATCCTGCCGGGCTGCAGCTTCCCGGAAGTCGGCTTCGCCACCGTGCACTCGATCACCGATGCGCGACTTCTCAACCATTACTTCACCGAGACGGCACCCGGCCTCTTCAGCGAGGAACAGCAACGCCAGGTGACCGGTTTCCTGAACCTCGAGACGATGCGTACGCAGACGGTCAACCAGGGTGCGCTGCGGATCGCCCCCGATGCCTTCTGCCCGGCCATCCTGCCCGTAGAGATGCGCTACGACCCGGTCAGCAATCCGACCGGCGTGCGCTGCAGCGTCCAGGACCACACGGTCAACGTCTACGGACGCGACCCGGACACCGGCTTCGCGAGGCGGGCGCTCGACAACGTGGGCATCCAGTACGGCCTGGGGGCCTTGGCGAACGGCACGATCAGCGTCGATCAGTTTCTCGACCTGAACGAGAAGATCGGCGGCTACGATGTCGATGCGCGGTTCCAGCCCGAGCGAACGGTCACCGACCTGCAAGCCACCCGCGTGGCCTACACGAGCGGTCGCCTCACCAATGGCGGCGGCGGGCTCAAGGACATACCGATCATCGATTACCGGGCCTACTCCGACGACAACCCGATCGGCGACATCCACCTGCGCTATCACTCGTTCTCGATGCGCGAGCGGCTCGTGAAGGCCAACGGGCACGCGGACAACCACGTGATGCTGGTCGAGGACTTCCGCTACGGCTACTACTCGAGCGCAAGCCCGATGCTGCTCGGCGCGCTGAAGTCGATGGACGAATGGCTGGCACGGATCGAAGCCGACACGAGCGACGATCCGCAGTCGGTCAAGGTCGTGCGGAACAAGCCGCCGACGCTGGTCGAGGGGTGCCTGACTCGCGATCCGGCTGCACCCACCTTCATCGCCGAGCCGCAGATCCGGGGCCAGGGCCAGTGCGAGGCGCTGTACCCGTCTTCGCCGGCGCCCCGAGAGGTGGCCGGTGCCGACGTGGCCAGCGACATCATCAAGTGCCAGTTGAAGCCGGTGTCTCCCGACGACTACCCGATGAGCTTCGATTCGACGCAATGGGCGCGGCTGCAGGCGGTGTTCCCGACCGGCGTCTGCGACTGGAGCAAGCCGGGCGTCGAGCAGCAGGGACTGGCAGGCACCTGGCAGGTGTTCTGAGCGGCCGTCCCCCGGGAAGGCCGGTCGCAGGCCGGACCCGTCGCGCATGCTGCAATGCGTCGACGGGTCCGGCATATCCTTGAGGTTTTCCTTGATGACCGGCCGTTCGCTGCCGCGGCCGTTTCGGAGACCCCATGCCCCGTTTTGCCGCCAACCTTTCGACGATGTACACCGAGCTGCCGTTCCTGCAGCGTTTCGATGCCGCCGCGAAGGACGGCTTCGAGGCCGTCGAGTGCCAGTTCCCGTACGAGCAGCCCGCCGCCGAGGTGGCCGCCGCGCTGCGGGGATCGGGGCTCGCGCAGGTGCTGATCAACGCGCCGCCCGGCGATGCGGCGGCCGGAGAGCGGGGGCTCGCCGGCCTGCCCGGACGGGAGCGCGATTTCGACGCGGCTCTCGATCGGGCGATCGAATATGCGCAGGCGCTCGACTGCCCGCGCATACACTTGATGGCCGGGGTACTGGTCGACGAATCGACACGCAGCGAGCAGCAGGCGACGTACGCGGCGAACCTGCGTCGTGCGGCGCGTCGCCTGGCGCAGCACGGCCTGACGGCGCTGATCGAACCGATCAACCCGCGCGACGTGCCGGGCTACCTGATCAACTCGCAGGCGCAGGGGCATGCGATCGTCGACGAGGTCGGCGAGCCGAACCTGAAGGTGCAGATGGACCTCTATCACTGCCAGATCGTCGAAGGCGACCTGGCCACGAAGATCCGCAGGTATCTGCCCCGCGTCGGGCACGTGCAGGTCGCCGGCGTACCCGGGCGCCACGAGCCCGACGTCGGCGAGATCAACTATCCGTACCTGTTCGCGCTGCTCGACGAGCTCGGCTACGACGGCTGGGTCGGCTGCGAATACCTGCCGCGCGCCGGCACCAGCGCCGGGCTCGGCTGGCTGGGTCGGGCAAGGGGCTGAAACTGCCCATCGGGCGAGTCGGGCAAAATGGCGCCTTTTGCCGGAGCCGTACCGATGGCGGCAGTCGTCTACGAGTCCTCGCTGCGTTCGCTGCCGCTGTTGTCGCGCGGCAAGGTCCGCGACAACTATGCGATCGGCGCAGATCGCCTGCTGATCGTGACCACCGACCGGCTGTCGGCCTTCGACGTGATCCTGTCCGAGCCGATCCCGGACAAGGGCCGCGTGCTGAACCGGATGGCGCTGTTCTGGTTCGACCGCCTGGCCGACGTCGTGCCGAACCACCTGACCGGCATCGATCCGGAATCGGTCGTCGCGCCCGACGAGCGCGAGCAGGTCCGCGACCGGTCGATGGTCGTCAAGCGCCTGGAGCCGATCCTGGTCGAGGCGGTCGTTCGCGGCTACCTGATCGGCTCGGGCTGGAAGGACTACCGCGATAGCGGCACCGTCTGCGGGATCGCGCTGCCGCCGGGGCTGCGGATGGCCGACCGCCTGCCCGAGCCGATCTTCACGCCGGCAGCGAAGGCCGAACTCGGCGAGCACGACGAGAACATCGATTTCGACGAGATGAGCGCCCGCATCGGCGCAGGCCTCGCCTCGCAGATTCGCGAGATCAGCCTCGAACTGTATCGGCGCGCGTCCGACTATGCGGCCGGGCGCGGCATCATCATCGCCGACACGAAGTTCGAGTTCGGCCTCGACGAGCACGGCGCGCTGCACCTGATGGACGAAGTGCTGACCGCCGACTCGTCGCGCTTCTGGCCGGCCGACGAATGGCGGCCGGGCATCTCGCCCCCGTCCTTCGACAAGCAATTCGTGCGCGACTGGCTCGAGACGGTGCCCGGCTGGAACAAGCGTGCGCCGGCGCCGTCGCTGCCGCCCGAGGTGATCGCGCGCACCGCCGGCAAGTACCGCGAAGCGCTGCGCCGGCTCACCGGCA
>JAAZBL010000131.1 GCA_012513825.1 Limnobacter sp.
CCGCGAAGGGCAAGCAGGTGAACCGCTCGGGCGTACGCATCATCGAGTCGATCGAGCAGCGCATCGCCAAGCGCCTGGGCCACGACAAGCTCGAAACGCTGCGGGAACTGCTGGCGGCCGACTGGGACTGAGCGTCCGGGCGGCAGGAGCGCCTCGCTGGCCCCGGCGAACCGCCTGCGCGTGAAGAACCGCACGTCGCGATCGCTTACATCGCAGCGCCCCGCGCATCGACTGCGCCGCACGAGGGCACGCAGCGGTGCGGCTTTGCGAGCGATGGCACGTTCCGTGCTTCCGGCTACGGCCGACAACGACCGCCTTCGGTCGGATCTTCGAAGCACGGAACAGCAAACCATGAAAAAAGCATTGCTGACAGCCCTCGTCACCGCTGGACTCGCCGCCGGAAACGCAGGTGCGGCCGTCATCGACTTCGACTTCTCCGGGAATCAGGGACTGAAGACCCAGCTCGCATTCAGCGCCGGCGGTGTCCAGGTCACGGCGACCGGCGGCGTGCGCAACGGCAGCAACTACGACGAAAGCTCGACCCTTTTCTCGCCGTTCCCGAAGATCGGCCAGTACACGCACGGACTCGGCGTGACTTCGGGAATCTTCGACAGCCACACGGCAGACAACCTGAGCAGCGACGAATACGTCAAGTTCGAGTTCGACCGGGCGGTCCAGGTGCTCAGCGTCACCGTCGCCTATCAGTACGCGCCGGCATCATGGTGCTTTCCCATCGTCGGTTGCCTCCTTCCGTCATCCGGCGACGCAGACGCTTCGTACCTGGTCGGCGCCGATCCTGCCGCTGCCTGGAGCCACGTCGCGATCACTCCGAATCACACGCAAGGCGGCTGGTACGAATACACGTACAGCCTGACCGACCTGATCGCCGACGAGGTCTTCCGCTTCGGCTCCCGCCAGGGGCAGCAAGACGACTCGTTCAAGATCCTCGGAATGCAGGTGGCGCTGGCCGACCCGCAGGACCCGCCGGGGCAGGTGCCGGTCCCGGCGACGCTCGCTCTTCTGGGCATCGGAATGCTGGCCTTCGGCGCACGCCGCCGCCCGCTGCGTCCGGCGAACTGAACGGCCTTTCCGGAGCGGGCCTCGGGCCCGCTCCGCGCCTATTTCCAGCTCGGCGCCCGCTTCTCGATGAAGGCCTGGACGCCCTCGAGCGCCGACTCGTCCATCATGTTGCAGGCCATCGTCTGGCCGGCAAGCTGATAGGCGGCCTCGATGCCCATTTCGAGCTGCCGGTAGAACAGGCCCTTCCCGGCCGCGATCGCCGCGGCCGGTTTCGCGCAGATCGACGCAGCCAGCCGCCCCACTTCGGCATCGAGCCCTTCGGCTGGCACGATCGCGTTGACCAGCCCCTTGTCGAGCGCGGCCTGCGCATCGATGAAATCGCCGGTCACCAGCATCTCGAACGCCTGCTTGCGACCGAGGTTGCGCGACAGCGCGACCGACGGCGTCGAGCAGAACAGCCCCAGGTTCACGCCGGAGACGGCGAAACGCGCGCCCTCCGCGGCCA
>JAAZBL010000132.1 GCA_012513825.1 Limnobacter sp.
CTGCGGGTCACGGCGCGCGAGCTGCGCAACAGCGCTGCCGCGCTGGCCCGCACCGCAGAACGGTTGCGCGACCCGGCGGCGGCGATCCTCGGACCGTCGGCGGACCAGCTCGGACCCGGCGAGGGGGCGCGATGAGCGATAGATCGACAAGACGGCATCTGCTGCGCACCGGCCTGGCACTGCCTTGCGCTGCCGGCCTTGCGGCACTTTCCGGCTGCTTCGGCGGCGCCGGCCAGCCGCATGTGCTCTGGGAACTGCGTCCCGACGACGGCGGGCAGGCCGACGGCACCACGATGCAGCCGATGCGCGTGTCGGCGGCCGCCGACGCCCGGCGTTCGTCGCTGTCGCTGGTCGTCGAGGGGGTCGCCGCCGGCGAGCTCTACGACGGGACTGCGCTCGTCTTCAGCAGGAGCCCGGGCATGCGCTCGCGTTACCAGCATGCGAGCTGGACCGAACGGCCGGCGCTGCGCGTGGCCCGGCTGGTCCAGCGCGAACTGCAGGCGCGTGGCGGCTTTCGCGACGTCACGCTGGCTGACTCGGGTGTTGCGCCGGACCTGATGCTGACGCTGACGCTGGTCGAGCTCTATCACGACGTTCCGGCCAACGAGATGCGGGTCGAGCTGGGCGCTGCGCTGGTCGACTGGCAACGCCGGCGGCTGGTCGCCAGCGAAAGCTGGAGCCTGGCCGAACCGCTCGCTTCGGCCGATGCTGCCGGCGCCGCTGCGGCCGCCGGACGCGCGATGACGCGGCTGCTCGACGAGGTCGTTGGCTGGGTCGAAAGCGCTTCCGTCGGCGGAGAAGACCAGCGGCTCGAAGCCACCGGCCAGCGTGACGCCGGGAGCCGGTCCGGCGCAGCGGGCCGCCGTCGAGCGCTTGCCAAGACCCCGGTCGTCTCGACCGGCGCGGAGATCAGGCGCGCTGGCCGAACAGCAGCGCGCTGATTGCCCAGCTGATCAGGCTGTAGACGAAGGCCGCGACCACGGCCCAGCCGAAGCTGCGCACTTCGAGCCCTTCGAGGATTTCCGCGGCCGCCCAGAACAGGAAGCCGTTGATCACGAGGATGAACAGTCCTAGCGTGAGCAGCGTGACCGGCAGCGTCAGCAGGATCAGCACCGGCCGCAGGACCGCGTTGAACAGGCCGAGCACCAGCGCCGCGATCAGCGCGGCGCCGAAGCCGGACACGTGCACCGCCGGGATCAGCCAGGCCAGCAGGACCAGCGAGGCGGCGTTCAGACCCCAGGAGACGAGCAGTCCCACGTTCAGCGGACCAGCAGCACCGGGGTCTTCGCGAGTTCGATCACCCGCTTGGCCACCGAACCGATGACCATGTCGGTCAGCGCACTGCGGCCCTTGGACCCGAGGACGATCAGGTCGAAGTCCTTGCCCGCATCGGCGATTTCGGAAGCGACGTGGCCGGTTCGCACCAGCGTGTCGTAGGACACCCCGGCCTCGTCGAGCATCTTGCGCGCGTCGGCGAGGTCCTGCTGGCTCAGTTCGTTCAGGTACTCCTCGATCGCCTGCTTGCCGACGAAGCGCCGGGCGTGCCTCAGCGCGGTGTCGTCATGCACGCTGATCAGGGTGATCGAGCCGGGTTCCGACATCTTTCCCAGCAGGTCGGCAGCGTGCCGAACGGCGCGCAGCGCGTTCTTCGAGCCGTCGGTGGCGACGAGCAGTTTCATGTTTTCCGAACTCCTCAGGGTTCACGGGATCGGGTGCGCACGCCCGGCCATTCCGGCCACTCGCCGACGGCGATGTCGAACAGCGAAAGCACGCGCCCGCAGGTATGGTCGACCATCTCGGCGATCGAGCCTGGCCGATGATAAAACGCCGGCACCGGCGGAAATACGATGCCGCCCATTTCCGTGACGGCGGTCATGTTGCGCAGGTGCGCCAGCGTCAACGGCGCCTCGCGGGCCAGCACGACCAGGCGCCGGCGTTCCTTCAGCGTGACGTCGGCGGCGCGGGCGACCAGGTTGTCGCCGGTCGCATGTGCGATGCCGGCCAGCGTTTTCATCGAGCAGGGCGCGACGATCATGCCGAGCGTGGCGAAGGAGCCCGAAGCGATCGTCGCTCCGATCTCGCGCACGCCGTGTACGGTCGTGGCCAGCGCTTCGATCTCGCGCCGGGGGCGGGCGATTTCCTGATCGATCGTCAGCCAGCCCGCCGAGGTGACGACCAGGTGCGTTTCGACGTGGCGGTCGCGCAGCAGCTCGAGCAGGCGCACGCCATAGGCGGCGCCGCTCGCTCCGGTGATCGCGACGATCAGGCGCCGAGGATTTCCCATGCCGGCATTCTAGTGCAGCGCACTAGCCGGCGCGCGGCCGGGAGGCTGCCGGCCGCGCTCGCGTCAGGCGGTGGCCTGCTGCGGAATCATCTTCTGCAGTTCGCCGGACTGGTACATCTCGTAGAGGATGTCCGAGCCGCCGACGAATTCGCCGTTGATGTAGAGCTGCGGGATCGTCGGCCAGTTCGAGTAATCCTTGATCGACTGGCGCACTTCGTCGTCGTCGAGTACGTTGACCGTGACGAGATTCTTCACGCCACAGGCCTTCAGGATCTGGACGGCCCGGCCCGAAAAGCCGCACTGCGGGAACTGCGCGGTTCCCTTCATGAACAGGACGACCGGGTTCTCGGTGACGGTCTTGGCGATGAATTCCTTGGCTTCCATGGCGCTCTTCGAGGCAGGTGGGATCAATCGAGCATTCTAGGAACGGCGGCCTTTCAGCGTCAAACCAGGGGGCTTGGCCGGGAGGTTCCGGGCCGTGGCGGAGCGGAAGCCGACGCCCGCTGCGAGCCCTGGTCCGGTGCGCGAGCTACCGTGACGCGTTCGCGCCGCTCGGCATCGCGGTGGCTGCGTGCTTCGCGCCACCCGGCCGCCGCGAGCAGGCTGCGCACCGCATCGCCCTGCTCGTGTCCGTGCTCGAGCATCAGCCAGCCATCGGATCGGATCCGTCCCGATGCCCCGGCGACGATCGCGCGGATCGCCTCGAGCCCGTCGCTGCCGCTGGCCAGCGCGCCGCGCGGCTCGAAGCGCAGGTCGCCCTGCTGCAGGTGCGGGTCGTCGTCGGCGATGTACGGCGGATTCGAGACGATCAGGTCGAAGGCCGCATCGTCGGCCGGCACCGCCTGCCACCACGAGCCCTCGAACAGGCGCAGCGGGCCGCCCGGGCGGCCCGCCGGCAGCCACCGGGCCGCATTGCCGGCGGCGATGCGCAGCGCCGCGGCCGACAGGTCGGTGGCCACGAGCTGCAGGTCGGGCCGGGCGACGCCGACGGCGATCGCGATCGCGCCGCTGCCGGTGCCGAGGTCGAGCAGCCGGCCGCCGTGCGGCGCCGCTTCGATCGCCACGTCGACCAGCGTCTCGGTGTCGGCGCGCGGAATCAGCACCGAATCGTCGACGCGCAGCTCCAGCGCATGAAACCCGCGCGAGCCGATCAGGTAGGCGAGAGGCTCGCCGTTGCGCCGGCGCCGTGCCAGCGCGGAAAAGCGGGCGGCCGACGCCGGGTCGGCCGGCTCGTCGCCGTGCGCGATGAGCCAGCTTCGCCCCCGCGCCGACGCGTGCTCGAGCAGCGCCCGCGCTTCGTGCCGCGGTAGCCCGCTGGCTCGCAGCAACCGGTCCCAGCTCGGGGCCGTTTCCGCCGCGGGGAGCGCCGCCGCGCCGGTTGCGCGCGGGTCGTCGCCGCTCATCGGCGGGATCACGCGCTCTCGGCCAGTTCGGCCAGCTGACGCGCCTGGTTCTCGGCGACCAGCGCGCCGATCAGTTCTTCGAGATCCCCATCGAGTACCTGCTGCAGCTTGTACAGCGTCAGGTTGATCCGATGGTCGGTCACGCGGCCCTGCGGAAAGTTGTAGGTGCGGATGCGCTCGGAGCGATCGCCGGAACCGACCAGCGAGCGGCGCGTGGCGGCCTCCTTCGCCTGCTGTTCGCGCTTGCGCATGTCGGCGAGCCGCGTCGCGAGCACGCGTATCGCGCGCTCCCTATTGCGGTGCTGCGAGCGGTCGTCCTGGCATTCGACGACGATGCCGGTGGGCAGGTGCGTGATCCGCACCGCCGACTCGGTCTTGTTGACGTGCTGGCCGCCGGCGCCCGACGCGCGGAACACGTCGATCCGGAGCTCTTCGGAGCCGAGCTCGACTTCGCCGAGTTCGTCGGCCTCGGCCATCACGGCGACCGTGCAGGCCGAGGTATGGATGCGGCCTTGCGCCTCGGTCTCGGGCACGCGCTGCACGCGGTGCCCGCCCGACTCGAACTTCAGCCGCGAGTAGACGGCGTCGCCGTCGATGCGGACGATCACTTCCTTGTAGCCGCCCAGCTCCGACGCGCTCTCCGAAAGGATCTCGGTCTGCCAGCGCTGGCGTTCGGCGTAGCGCAGGTACATGCGCAGCAGGTCGCCGGCGAACAGCGCGCTCTCGTCGCCGCCGGTACCGGCGCGGATCTCGAGGATCACGCTGCGCTCGTCGTCGGGGTCCTTCGGCAGCAGCAGGCGCTGCAGCACCGCCTCTTCGTCGGCCAGCCGCGCGGCGGCGGCGGCGGCCTCCTCGTCGGCGAACTCGCGCATCTCCGGATCGCCGCGCATCTGGACCGCGGTTTCGTGATCGCGCGCCGCCTGCTTCCAGGCGACGAAGTGCTCGACGAGCTCGGCCAGCTCGGCGTGCTCGCGGTTCAGCCGCCGGTAGACGGCGAGATCGCGCACGGCTTCCTCGCTGGCCAGCAGCCGGTCGACCTCGGCCAGCCGGTGCTCGAGCCGCTCGAGTCGCGCCTGCATCGACGCTCTCATCGGGCGTCGATCGGCTGTGCGGCGCTGTCGGGGTGCAGGGGGGCGAGCTCGCTGCCTCCGGCACGGTCGGGCAGCAGCTGGTCGAGGATCGGCAGCAGCAGGTCGCGCTGCTCGTTCGGCCCGCTCAACAGGCGGGTCGGGCCGTGCAGGAACTTTCCGGTCAGGCCGTGCGCCAGCGCCTCGAGCACCTGCGCCGGATCGTCGCCGGCGGCCAGCGCCCGCCGGGCGCGGTCGAGCTCGATACGCTGGATCTGCGCGGCGCGGTCGTGCAGCGAACGGATCGCCGGCACCGCGCCCCGCGCAGCCAGCCACTGCATGAATGCGTCGACGCGGTTCTCGATGATCGCCTCGGCCTGCGAGACGGCCGCCAGGCGGTTCTCCTGGCCGGCCTGCACCTGTCGCCCGAGGTCGTCGACCGTATAGAGGAAGACGTCGTCGAGCCGCGACACTTCCGGTTCGATGTCTCGCGGTACCGCAAGGTCGACCATGAAGATCGGACGGCGGCGGCGCGCGCGCGTGGCCCGTTCGACCATGCCGAGGCCGATCAGGGGCAGCGAACTGGCCGTACAGGAAATCACGACGTCGAAGCACTCGAGTTGCTGCGACAGCTCGGCCAGCCGCATCGTGTCGGCGCCGAAGCGCTGCGCGAGCTTCTGCGCCCGGTCGGTCGTTCGGTTCGCGACGACCATCTGCTTCGGATGCTGGGCGGCGAAGTGCGTGGCCGCCAGTTCGATCATCTCGCCTGCGCCGACGAACAGCACGCGGGTCTCGCGCAGGTCCTCGAAGATGCGCTTTGCGAGCCGCACGGCCGCGGCGGCCATCGAAACCGAATGCGCGCCGATCGCCGTGGTGCTGCGGATCTCCTTGGCGACCGCGAACGAGCGCTGGAAGAGCTGGTGCAGATGCGTGCCGAGCGCACCGGCCTGCTGCGCGGTGCGTGCTGCATCCTTCATCTGGCCGAGGATCTGCGGCTCGCCGAGCACCATCGAGTCGAGGCCGGCGGCCACGCGAAACGCGTGCCTGACCGCCTGGCCGTCGGGCAGCGAGTACAGATGGTGTTGCAGCGGCTGCGCGTCGAGCGCGCGTTCGCTGCCCAGCCAGCGGGTGATCGAATGTTGCGCGTCGCCCGGATCGGGCGTCGCACAGTAGATCTCGGTCCGGTTACAGGTCGACAGGATCGCCGATTCGGCCACCACCGGACCGAGGCGCCTGCGCAGGTCGGCGATCGCGGCGCCGAGCGCCTCGCCGGTGAACGACACCTTCTCGCGCAACGCGAGCGGCGCCGTCTGGTGGTTCAGTCCGAGGGTCAGGAGGTACATAAGCGCTTGAATTGTATGGGGATTATATCGCCCAACCTTGACGTTCGTCAGCCCCTTCAGCGGACATGCCACGCGGGCGACGCAGCCGAGGCGTTCCGGCGCCCGATTCCATGCCGAGACTATGCCGAATGCGCGCCCAGAAACAACCGGTATGCCGGGTGCTGGCTCTCCTCGCGATGCGGATAGCCGAGCGTGGCGAGGAAGTCGCGGAACATCTTCTTCTCGCCCGCAGGCACCTGGATGCCGACCAGGATCTGGCTGTAATCGGCACCGTGGTTGCGGTAATGGAACAGCGAAATGTTCCAGTTCGGGCTCATGCTCGACAGGAAGCGCATCAGCGCACCCGGGCGCTCGGGGAACTCGAAGCTGTAAAGCAGTTCGTTGCGCGCGAGCGGCGAATGTCCGCCGACCATGTGGCGCAGGTGCAGCTTCGCGAGTTCGTCGTCGGTCAGATCCAGCGTGCGGAAGCCCGCGGCCTCGAAGGTCTCGGCGATGCGGGTCGCCTCGCCGGGCTGCGAGATCTGCAGGCCGACGAACACGTGCGCGCGCTCGGCGTCGGCGATCCGGTAGTTGAATTCGGTCACGCTGCGCGGGCCGACCAGTTCGCAGAAGCGGCGGAAGCTGCCTCGCTCCTCCGGAATCGTGACCGCGAACACCGCCTCGCGCTGCTCGCCGATCTCGGCGCGCTCGGAGACGAAGCGCAGCCGGTCGAAGTTCATGTTGGCGCCGCACGCGATTGCGATCAGCGTGCGGTCCAGGCATTGTTCGCGGGCCGCCCACGCCTTCAGCCCGGCGATCGCGAGTGCGCCGGCCGGCTCCAGGATCGAGCGGGTGTCCTGGAAGACGTCCTTGATCGCCGCGCAGATCGCGTCGGTGTCGACGACGACGATCTCGTCGACCAGCTCGCGGCACAGCCGGAACGTTTCCTCGCCGACCTTCTTGACCGCGGTGCCGTCGGAGAACAGGCCGACGTCGTGCAGTTCGATCCGGCGCCCGGCCTTCAACGAGCGGGCCATCGCGTCGGAATCCTCGGTCTGCACGCCGATCACGCGGATCTCGGGCCGGATCTGCTTGACGTAGGCGGCCACGCCCGAGATCAGGCCGCCGCCGCCGATGGCCACGAAGATCGCATCGATCGGCGCGGGATGCTGGCGCAGGATCTCCATCCCGATCGTGCCCTGGCCCGCGATCACGTCGGGGTCGTCGAACGGGTGCACGAAGGTCAGCTGCTGTTCGTGCTGCAGCTTCTGCGCGTGCGCGGCGGCGTCGCTGTACGAATCGCCGTGCAGCACGACCTCGCCGCCGAGCCCGCGCACTGCATCGATCTTGACCTGCGGCGTGGTGACCGGCATCACGATGACGGCCCGGCAACCGAGGCGGCTGGCCGACAGCGCGACGCCCTGTGCGTGGTTGCCGGCCGAAGCGGCGATCACGCCGCGCCCGAGCTGTTCGGCGGACAGCCGTACCATGCGGTTGTAGGCGCCGCGCAGCTTGAACGAAAACACCGGCTGCATGTCCTCGCGCTTCAGCAGTACGCGGTTGCCGATGCGCGCGCTCAGGTTCTCGGCCGGTTCGAGGCTCGTCTCTTCTGCCACGTCGTAGACGCGGGCGGTCAGGATCCGTTTGAGGTAATCGATGGGCATGTCGGATCTTACAGCGCGCACTGCTAGACTCGCCGGCCCATGGAATCGTTGCTGACCTCCCTGTTCGCCTGGTTTTCGCTGGACGACAACGGTCTGCCGACGATCTTCGGCGTCGCCTTCGTATCGGCGACGCTGCTGCCGATGGGCTCCGAACCGGTCCTCGCCACCTTCGTCAAGCTGAACCCCGAGCAGCTCTGGGTGGCGATCGCGACGGCCACGGCCGGCAATACGCTGGGCGGCGTCGTCACCTACTGGCTGGGCTACGGCGCCCACGAGGCGGTCGCGCGCCACCGGCAGACCCGCTACCTCGGCTGGCTGCAGCGCTTCGGTCCGAAGGCGCTGTTCTTCTCGTTCCTGCCGGTCGTCGGCGATCCGCTGTGTGCGGTCGCCGGCTGGCTGAAGCTGCCGTTCCTGAAGAGCGTCGGCTGGATGGCGCTCGGCAAGGCGCTGCGCTACGTGCTGATGACCGGCGGCCTGCTGTGGCTTCCGGACGGCTGGTGGGAGGCGCTGCTGCCGCCTTACGAGTGATCGCCGCCTCAGCGCCGGATCCGGTGCCACTGCATCGTCAGCACCCCGGCCAGCACGAGCGCGCCGCCGAGCACCTGGCCACCGGTCGGCACGAAGCCGAACAGCATCGAGATCAGCACGCCGAACACCGGCACGGCGTTCTGCCAGAGCACGCCGGCCGCGAGTCCGGCACGCGCGACGCCGACGTTCCACAGCAGCCCGCCGAGCGCCGTCGAGAAGGTCGCGGTCAGTCCCAGCCACAGCAGTGCCTCGCCGCCGGGCGCGAGTTCCGGCGGCCCGACGACACCGGCGCCGTGAATTGCCGCCCAGCACGGCAGCAGCCAGATCGCGGCGCCGAAGGTGGCGATCCAGGTCCGTCGGAGCTGCGGCGTGTCGGCTGCGAACCAGCGCTGCGCGTACAGCGAATAGGTCGTCCAGCAAACGAAGGCGAGCACGATCAGCGCCTCGCCCCCCTGCAGGCGCAGCCCGGTTCCGTCGCTGCGGCTCCATACGGCGATCGCCGCACCGAGCACGGTCA
>JAAZBL010000133.1 GCA_012513825.1 Limnobacter sp.
AGCCCGAGCTGGTGCGCGTATTCGCGCGTGCCGTCCGGATCGCTGGCGCCGAAGATGTTCGCCGCGAGTTCGCCGACGACGCCGGCCACGCGGTGGCAGTACAGCCGCAGCCCCTCGAAGTCCAGATAGCGCTGCTGCTCGAGGTCCATCTGCATGCCGTCGATGATCTCGTGCATCTGCCGTCGCCCGATCGCGCAGGATTCGAGATGCGGCGCCAGCGCCCGCGTGACCGGATGCTCGGGCGCGCCGGCGAACAGCCGGTCGACCTCTGAGCGCCACCAGTCGAGCTTCACGCGCGCGAGCTGCGCGTCCGAGGTCTCGTCGACGACGTCGTCGACCTCGCGGCAAAACGCGTACAGCGCGGTGATCGCCTGGCGCCGGGGCGGCGGCAGGAACAGGAAGCTGTAGTAGAAGCTCGAGCCGCTGCGCGCGGCCTTGTCCTGGCAATACTGGTCGGGCGTCATCGATTGCCTTGCCACCACAGGCGCGCCAGCGCCGGCGCGTCGCGCCAGCCCAGCTTCGGACGCGATGCGAACGGGTCGTGGCCGTCGGCAGCGAGTCGATCCAGGATCCGCAGGCCGCCGGCGAGGATCGCGCGCAGCTCCCAGCCCAGCCGACGCGGCACGCGCGAAACCAGCGTCGCGCCGGATTCGAGCATCCGGCGCGTGCGCGCCGCCTGCCCGCCGATGAACGCGCGCAGCGCCGGCGAGGCCCGCCCGGCGGCGAACGCGCCGTCGACGTCGGCTTCGCCGAGCCCGGCCGCGTGCAACTCGTCGAGCGGCAGGTACAGACGGCCGCGCGGCCAGTCGATCGCCAGGTCCTGCAGGAAGTTGATCAGCTGCAGCGCGCTGCAGATCCGGCTCGACGGCAGCGCCGTGTCCTCGCGCCATGCGCCGAACAGCCGCAGCACCAGCTCGCCGATCGGGTCGGCCGAACGACGGCAATAGTCGGCGAGCGATTCGAAGTCGGCATAGCGCGTCGTCTCGACGTCCTGTCGGAACGCCGACAGTAGCGCCTCGAAGGGTTCGACCGGCAGGCCGTGCGCGGCCATGTGCGGGCGCAGCGCGACGACGACCGGCTCGTCGATGGCCGGGTCGCGCAGCGCGCGCCGCAGCGCGTCGAGCTGGGCCAGGCGCTGCGCCGGCGGCGCGTCGCCTTCGTCGGCGATGTCGTCGGCATGACGCGCGAAACGGTAGATCGCCGCGATCGGCGGGCGTAGCGAGGCGGGGACGAGCAGCGAAGCGACCGGGAAGTTCTCGTAGTGGTCGACCGACGTCAGGCTGGAGGCGGACATGGCGCGATTCTAGTGCAGCGGGTCCTTCGGTCTCCGGCGGTGCACGGCGGGTTCGCATTGCTCCCGGACGCCGGTTCGCGATCCCCCGGACAGTTGGAGATTGACGCGGTCGACAGTGCGTGGATAATTACTGACCCGAGCGTCATTAACGACCCGAACCTCCAGCAAAGCCGGTCCGCCGGTGGTGTCCGAGGCGTTGCCGGACCGGTTCGCCGACGAAACCCGAGCGATTCGCATCGCGCCCGCCCCTCGCGACCCCGTCTCCCCTGCATGGCCCCGAACTCATGCGCATCCCGACTCTCTTCGTCCTGCCTGCGCTCGTCCTGACGCTCGCGCTCACCGCCTGCGACCGGCCGCCGCCGGTCCGCGAAGATCGGCCACGACCGGTACGAAGCGTCGTCGTCGAGCCGGCGCAGACCGCGTCGAGCCTGACGCTGCCCGGCGAGATCCGCCCACGGATCGAGACGCGCTACGGGTTCCGGGTTGGCGGCAAGATCGCCGAACGCCTGGTCTCGGTCGGCGACTCGATCAGCGCCGGCCAGGTCCTGGCGCGGCTCGATCCGAAGGACGTCGAGCCGGCGATCGCTCAGGCCCGCGCGCAGGTCGCTGCAGCGGCCACCGAGGCCAAGCTCGCGCACATCGAGCTCGAACGGCTGAAGGACCTGCATCGGCAGAATTTCGTCAGCCTCGCTCAGGTCGACCGGCAACAGGCGCAGACCGAGGCGAGCGACGCCCGCTTGCGCAATGCCCAGGCGCAACTGACGCAGGCGCGCAACGCGATGGCCTTCCAGTCGCTGGTCGCCGACGCCGACGGCGTCGTCACCGCGATCGACGCCGAAGAAGGCCAGGTCGTCGCGGCCGGGCAGTCGGTCGTCCGGGTCGCCCGGACCGCCGAGAAGGAACTGCTGGTCAACGTCCCGGAAGCGGACCTGCCCGTCGCGCGCGAGGCGAAGACCTGGCAGGTGACGATCCCGGCGCTGGGCGATCGACCCTTGCAGGCGCGCGTGCGCGAACTGTCCCCGGTCGCCGACCCCGCGTCGCGAACCTACCCGATGCGGCTTTCGCTGCTCGGCGACACCGGCGCCGTCGCGCTCGGCATGAGCGCCACCGCGCGGGCGCTGCGCGACTCGGGCGAGACGATCGTGCTGCCGATTTCGGCGCTGTACTCGCAGGACGGCAAGGCGCGGGTCTGGGTCGTCGCCGACGACATGAGCGTGCAGCCGGTACCGGTG
>JAAZBL010000134.1 GCA_012513825.1 Limnobacter sp.
CTAGTTCCACAACTTGATGGACATCACCCCGTAAAACCCGAAGTGCAGACCGAGGGTTGCTCCTATGATGGCATCGGGGGCAGATGGCCCCCTTTCGGGCTAGGTAGCCCTCTTTCCAGGAAAGTTCGTCACAACCGGCGCTTTCGAAGAAGTCGCCCACATTGCCCAAGTCGAAAGACGGATCTACGACAAGGGGAACACCATGCATGACGATCAGTTTACTGCGATGGGTCCGCCGTTTCCGTCGGGATTCGAGAAGGCGGCCTTCTCAACCGAGCCGACCGACACGACCCAGTTTCAGTGGGGCGTACGCGTATTGGCCCTGCGTTGCGGCGTGGCCGGCCAGACCAGAGCGGGCGGGGTTGCTGGAGTCTACGGAGACGGCCGAGCCGCGCAGTTCGGTGTGCTGGGCACAGCTTTCGGTCAGCGCATCGGTGTGGTCGGCGCCAGTGTCGACAATAATCGCGACCTTTTCAATCTCAATGTACCGCCGGCGAGCGTCAACCTCGATTCATTTGGTACCGGCCCCGGCACGGGGGTCTTCGGCAAGAGCGGGTCCGGCTTCGGCGTCCACGGCATGAGCAGCAGCAGCACCGCCGTCATCGGAACCAGTCGCACCGGCATCGGTAGCCACGGGGGCAGCGACAGTAGTACCGGCGTGCTCGGCACGAGCGGTTCGGGGTTTGGCGTCCATGGCGTCAGCAACCAAGGCCCGGCCGGCGTGTTCGAGTCCAGCATGAATGCCCAACTTCGACTCATCCCGCGCGAGATGGTGTCGCCAGAGGGCCAAGTCGCGGGAAGCGGCGGCGAACTGCTTGCCACGGTATCGGCCGGCGTGTTCAGGCTCTGGTTCTGCACACGTGCCGGTGATGCGGTTTCGACCGTTTGGGATCTGGTCGCTGGCGCCCGCCCGTTCCCCGGCGCGCCGCTTTCCGAAAATGCGTCGGGCATCGACGTGAAGCGAATCCAGATGCGCCTCAATATGGTCTTCGGGACCGACCTGAATGGTGACGGTGAGTTCGGGCCGATCACCAGAGATGCCGTCGTCGCCTTTCAAGAGCAGCAAGGAATTGCCCAAACAGGGGTCGTCGACGCCCAGACGTGGGATCGGCTTTTCGCGCTGACTTGAGGACCTCGACCCGCCGAAGATCGCCCTGACAGTCAGTCCCGCCCCCCATTCACCGAGCCGAAGACATACGCGTTGATGTCGTCCCGGCAGTGCTGCAGTTCGATCAGGCTCGTCATGCGACCGAGCGTTGCGCTCCAGTTCACGTCGCCGCGCCGGGCCTGCTCGGTCGCCTGGCGACAGAGCGCGCGATCGGCTTCGACAGACTGCGTCGTTTGCGGAGTCGTGCAGGCGGAGAGGCTCGCCAGCGCGAGCAGTGCGATGATTCCGGGACTTCGCTTCATCTGAACGTCCTTCCCCATTCCGTCCGACCGGCGACCGCTGCGCGCGGGAACGCCGGTCCGAATGGGCTTCAAGCTCGTCCGTCCATGATGCGCTGCTGGTCGACGAGCTGCAACGCCGCTCTGCTCGGCCCTGGCAACGCCCGCTGCTCCGGGTGTCGGCGCCTGCGACGCCATCCGCTCAAACCGCCCCTTGCGCCTCCACGTACAGCGCATAGAGCGAATGGCTGCTCGTCATGTAGAGCCGGTTGTTCTTCGGCCCGCCGAAGCAGAGGTTCGCGCAGCGTTCGGGCAGGCGGATGAAGCCGATCGGCTTGCCTTGCGCGTTGAACACCTTGACGCCGTCCAGGTCCTCGGACTTCGCAAGGGGCAGGTGCGCCTTCATGCCGCCCGGCACTTCGGTCGCTTCCGGCGAGAACGCGCCGGTGAATCCCCAGCCGCACCAGAGGTTGCCGTCGCGGTCGACGCGGAACCCATCGAGCGCCCCCGGTCCGTCGGCGTCGATCAGCTTGGTCTTGTTCGATACGCTGCCGTCGTCGGCTACGTCGAAGCTCCAGATGCTGCGATGCGGCGTTCCCTTCCATTCGACGACGTAGAGCTTCTTCTCGTCGGGCGAGAACGCCAGCCCGTTCGGATTCATCAGGTCGGTGATTACGGCAGTGAGCGTTCCGTCCGTGGCGATCCGGTAGACGTTGGTCGTCGCTTGCTCGGGCGTCGCCTTCGAGCCCTCCCATTCGCCGTTGATGCCGAAAAGCGGATCGGTGAACCAGATCGTGTCGTCGGACTTCACGACGACGTCGTTCGGTGCGTTGAGCCGCTTGCCCTCGAAGCGATCGGCCAGCACGGTCATCGTTCCGTCCTTCTCTGTTCGGACGACCCGCCTCGTCACCGAATGCTCGCAGGTGATCAGACGGCCCTGGCGGTCTCGCGTATTGCCGTTCGCGTAGTTGACGTCCTCCTTGTAGACGCCGAATTCCGACGTGACTTCGTCGAACTTCATCAGCCGGTTGTTCGGGATGTCGCTGCACAGCAGGTAGCGCCCTTCCGGGAAATACACCGGCCCTTCGGCCCAGCGCATGCCGGTTCCGAGCTGCTCGACGGTGCTGCTGTAGATCCGGTACTTGGCGAAGCTCGGATCGAGGATCAGCACCGAGGGATCCGGGTAGCGCTGATTCGGCGTGAACGGGAAGGACTGTGCGCCGGCGGCGCTTCCGAGGGCGGCCAGGCCGGTGCCGGCCGCGGCCTTCAGCAATACGCGACGCTGCTTCTGATGAGCCTTCATCGTCTCTCTCCCATCGTGATCGTTGTCGGCGCTCGCGTGCCGGCGGCGCCTCGTTCGCCGTCCGGCCCGCGACCTGGCGCCCAGGCACGGCTGCCCGGCTGCCTCGGCTATCCGGCTGGCTGCTGTCCGGCTGGCTGCTGTCCGGCTGCTTGCTGACCGGCTGCCTCGGCACGGCATTCTTCGGGAAGCGCTCGGCACGGTCAAGGCCCGCGGGGGCCGCGAAATGCCTCGTTCGCTCGTGCCAGAATCACGGAAAGACTCCACGCGCAGCGGTGCGCGAACGATCCGGCGGCCAGCCGGGACACCGACCGATACGAGCGGAAAAGTCGAGGAACCGTCGATTGGCTGAACTTTCCCCAACCGTTTCCCCGCAGCCGACCGGAACCGAGCACGGCGTCGCTGTCGTCGGCCTCATCAGCGACACGCACGGCCTGTTGCGCCCCGAGGCCGTGGACGCCTTGCGAGGCTGCCGGTACATCATCCATGCGGGTGACATCGGTGGCCCAGAGATACTGGAAAAACTGGGCGAGCTCGCCGGCGTGACGGCGGTGGGAGGCAACAACGACCGCGACGACTGGTCGAACGGCCTGCCGCCGACCGCCGAGCTGACGGTCGCGGGCGTCCGCATCCTCGTCCTTCACGACATCGCGCAGTTGCGCGCAACGCTGGCCGACAGCGAGGTCCGGGTCGTGGTGTCAGGGCATTCGCACAAGCCGAAGGAGGAACGCCGAGACGGCGTCCTGTACGTCAACCCGGGCAGCGCGGGGCCTCGCCGCTTCAAGTTGCCCGTCTCGCTGGCGAGGCTGCACATCGCCGCCGCAGGGACGCTGCGGGTCGAATTCGTGACGTTGGGGTAGGCGGAACGCGGAAATTCGACGCCCGTCGGACCCGACGCGGGCCGCCGTGTCCGACGCGCGTCTCCGTCACCCGTCGCCGTTCGGCCCCGCCGCCGCGCTCAGCTCGCCTCGGCGACGACCGCGGCGCGCAGCCAGTCCCTGACGGTCGCCAGATGCTCCTGTTCGGTGCGAAGCGCGTCGCCGAAGCGCGCAGCCATGTCGTCGTGCCCGAGCTCGCCGGCCAGCTCGATCAGCAGTTCCCAACCCGCGTTGTCGACGAGTTCCGCGGTCAGGATGGCTTGCAGCGACTGCGGAACCGTGGTGCGCGGATCGGTGATCGCCTTTACCAGGCCCATCGACATCACGCCGGCGACGTCGGCGCAGGGCGTCACGGCCGTGGGATCGGCTCCCAGGTCGAGCATGGCCTGGCTGACGAGGCGAAAGTGCCCCGCTTCCTCGTCCCGGATCTGCTCCAGTCGGGCGAGGTCGACTCCACCGAGCCCGTCCGTGGCCTCGCGCGGCGCGGCGCGGCACTTCAGGATCAGCGCTTCGTAGAGCCGCGTGCCCGACCGCTCGAACGCGAGCCGCTCGCCGAGCTTGTCGATCAGCACCTCGGGCTTGTCGCCGGTGAGCTTGGCCAGGCCGGCCTTGGCCATTCCCTTGATCGTGCCGGGAATCGGCACGCTGCCGATCCGGTCGGCTTCCTCGACGGCGATCCGATGCATCTCGGTGAAGTCGCCGTTGTCGGGCGGTGCGTTCACGCAGTTGCTCTTTGCATAAGCGAGCGCTTCCTCGCCCTGCTCACCGGCCATCTCGAAGCCGGTGCGGTTGGTACCCATCGTGGTGGCGTTTTCCATGGATCTTCCTCCAGCCTCGTCGGCTCAGGCGGCCTTGGGGACCTGGTTCAGTTCGGTTCCGGGCGTCCAGCAGTACTCGGCGGACACGCTTTCCGACGGCGAACCGTCGGCGTTCAACTGGTTCCGGTAGTCGTGCGACGAAGCGCCCTCCTCGGTTTCGTACACGAATTCCGTACCGTTCTTGCGCATCGTGACTTCGCTCTCCAGCACCTGACGGACGAAGTCGCGTTGACTGCGGTACTGGATCGTCGGCGGTAATTGGCCATCGCCGAGGATTTCAGCGGGGTCGCGGCCTTCGACTGCCTTGAACAGCTCGGAGACCGCGTTCAAATGTCCGAGCTCGTAATCGAGAAAGCGCTCCCACAGCGCCTTGATCCGGGGATTGGTCTCCTGCTCGGCACAGGCGGCGTAATTCCAGACCTCGGTGGCTTCGTGCAGCATCAGCTTCTCGAGCTGCGATTCGTCGGGATTGATCATCGCGCCGTAATGCGTGATGTGCTGCGCCTCGACCGAGGCGATCTCCGCATACAACTGGCGCGCGACGGGGTCGGCGAAGGTCGGCCCGAAGTTCATGTAGTAGTCGTGGGTCTGGTATTCGCCGCCGACCAGAGTGATCGCATTGAGCTTGCTGCCCAGCGGCGACGAGCGCTGATAGGGCTCGGTCAGGTCGTGCTCGGGTGCGCGGTGGTGAACCAGCGTCGGACGACCGGGGACGACGTCGGTGTAGCCCTGCAGGATCGTGTTCGCGTCCATGCCGTGCAGCCGGTCGAGCAAAGCCGAATAGCGATACAGGTGGTCGAAATCCTCGAGCAAGCCGTAGCGGTAGCACTGCGCGAGGTACGGGTCGGTTTCGATCTGCGCGACCGACGCCGTGACTTCGATCGCCACCTGCTCGTAGGCGATCATTGTCTCGAGCGGCGAATGGTCCGCCGACAACAACCAGTTGATCGCGGTGGCCTGGTGCTGTTCGGTGCGCATCATCTGCGCGATCGGGACGCGCTGCTCGCGGTTCATCCGGATCATCACCTGCTTCAGGCGGATCGCATCGTGCTCGACCCCATTCATCAGGATCACCCGGATCCGCGTGAATGCATCGTCGTCGAGCTTGCTGATCGGCTTGCCGCCGGCGATTTCCTTCCAGGTGAACCGCTGACGATCGAGCGGTGTGCCTCGGTCCTTCAATAAGTTGACTGCCATGGCTGTTCCTTTGGGGCAATGGTCCCCCGGAGCGGTTGCAGAAGCGAGCGCCAGCGCTCGCGCACGACCGGTTGGGTGCGAGAGGCGCGGCGGCTCGGAGCCGACGGACGTTCCGCTGTTCGGGGAAGCGGTCGTCGTCGAGAACTTTCGGCAACAGGCAATGGAGGGGCCCGACCGCTTGGCCCGACTTCGGCCGCGCGCGTGCCGAGCAACTCGGGTCGGACAGCTCGTATGGCGAAATCGAATGATCTTCTTATTTCAATATATTTCCCTAATCGCAGCGGTCGTATCGGCCTGACGGTCCTTTCCGTCGACATCCCGACAGGGTTATTCGCCCTCGCTGGAACACCTGGAAATGTGTGAAAGCGGCAGAGCAGAAAGTTCTTGCCAAGCGCAAGCCTGCCGGCTATTCGGCAAACCTATTTCCCTATTTAGCTCTGCCAGGAGCTTCCGGGAGCGGGCCCTGCCAGGTTTCGCAGTTCGGCAACCAGTGCCATGATCGGAACCGGGCCGTCCATCCACCGCCAACGATTGGAGTGCAAATCATGGCTGCCGACGTCTCGAACCCTTCCGCCATCGTCTGGCGACCCGACGCAGACACCGTAGAGCAGGCCAACCTGACCCGCTTCATGCGCGAACTCGGAGTCGACAGCTTCGAAACGCTCAACGAGCGCGCCAGCGCAGACCCGGCCTGGTTTCACGACGCGCTGATCCGCTTTCTCGATTACCGGTTCGAACGGCCGTACGACCAGGTTCTGGACCTGAGCGACGGCCTGCCCTTCGCACACTGGTGCGTCGGCGGGCTGACGAACGTGGTGCTCAACTGCGTCGACCGTCGACGCGGCACGGATCGCTACGAGATGCCGATCCTGGTCTGGGAGGGAGAAGACGGCACGGTGACGAACTGGTCGTTCGCCGATCTCGACCGGGAGACCTGCCGCATCGCCTGGGGCCTGCGACAGCTCGGCCTGGGCCGCGGCGACGTGGTCGGCATGTACCTGCCCAACCTGCCCCATGCGGCCGCCGCGATGCTGGCCGTCGCGAAGATCGGCGGCATCCTGCTTCCGATGTTCTCGGGCTTCGGCGCCGACGCCGTCGCGCAACGCCTCGTCGACGGCCAGGCCAAGGCCGTGGTCACCGTCGACGGCTCGCTGCGCCGCGGCAGGCCGGTCGGAGCGAAGGCCGTCGTCGACGAGGCGCTGGCCCAGTGCCCCAGCGTGCAGCACGTCGTGGTCCTGAACCATCTGTCGACCGAACACGGCTGGGTGGATGGGCGCGATCATTGGTGGCACGAACTCGTTGCAGGCGCTCCCGAGAACGTCGCCGACGTGGCCACCGAGCCGATGCCGGCCGACGACCCGTTCATGCTGGTCTTCACGTCGGGCACCAGCGGCAAGCCCAAGGGCGTGGTGCACTCGCACTGCGGGTTCCCGATCAAGACCGCGCTCGACCTGTCGATCTGCATGGACCTGAAGCCCGAAGACCGCTTCCTCTGGATGTCGGACATGGGCTGGCTCGTGGGTCCGATGCTCGTGTTCGGCGGCCTGTTCGTCGGCTCGACGATCGTGCTGGCCGAAGGCGCGCCGAACTATCCGGAACCCGACCGCCTGTGGCGGCTCGTGGAGCGCCACCGCGTAAGCTACCTGGGCCTCGCACCGACCGTCGCGCGCCTGTCGATGTCGCTGAACGACGAGGAATTTTCCGAACGCGATTTGAGCTCGCTGCGCGTCATCGTGTCGACCGGAGAACCGTGGACGCCCGAGGCCTGGCAATGGACCTTCGAACGCGTCGGGAAACGCCGCGTGCCTCTGCTCAACTTCTCGGGCGGCACGGAAATGGGCGGAATCCTGACCGGCACCGTCATTCATCCGTTGAAGCCCTGCGCCTTCGCGGGTCCGGTACCCGGCACCGGAGCCGACGTCGTCGATGCCGACGGCAACAGCGTCGGTCCGGACGTCATGGGCGAGCTGGTGATGCGCGCCCCGAGCATCGGCCTGACGCGCGGGCTGTGGCACGACCGCGAGCGCTACATCGAAAGCTACTGGTCGCGCCTGCCGGACATGTGGGTGCATGGCGACTTCGCCAGTCGCGACGCCGACGGCATGTGGTACGTGCACGGGCGCTCCGACGACACGCTGAAGATCGCCGGCAAGCGCACCGGGCCGTCCGAGATCGAGGCGCTGCTGATGGCCACCGGCCTCATCAGCGACGCGGTCGCCATCGGGATTCCCGACCCGATCAAGGGCACCGCCGTGGTCTGCGTCTGCGTGCCGGGACCGGGCATCGATCGGGAGGCCGCCGTCGCCAAGCTTTCGGCCGCCGTCGTCGAGGGACTCGGGGGCGCGTTCCGGCCCGCCAAGGTCGTCTTCGTGCCCGACCTGCCGCGCACCCGCAGTTCGAAGCTGATGCGCCGCGTCGTCCGCGCAGCCTTGCTCGGAGAAGACGCCGGCGACCTCAGCACGCTGGTCAACCCGGAGTCCGTGGACGCGATCCGGGAAGCGGGTCGCTGAGACGAGCAACCGAAGCAGCCGATCGACGAACTCTCGAATCACGACAGCGCCCTCCGGCGAAACCAGGAATACCTCCATGACTTCCCTCACCCGTCCTGCCGTCCGTTCCATGCCCCGACGACTTCTGACCCTTTGCGCCGTTGCGACGCTGGCGGGCGCCGCCCTGCCGGCCGCGGGCCAGGCCGCGGAATGGCCGTCGAAACCGATCCGCTTCGTCGTGGGCTTTGCGCCGGGCGGCGGCACCGACCTGCTGGCGCGCGTGGTCGCGCAACCTCTGGCCGAAGCGCTAGGCACTTCGGTCATCGTCGAGAACCGCCCGGGGGGCAGCGGCAACATCTCGGTTTCGGAAGTGATCAGGGCACGCCCCGACGGCAATACCTTCCTGGTCGCACCGACCTCGGTCGAAACCGTGAATCCGTCGCTGTTCAAGGCAAAGTTCGACCCGGCGAAGGACCTCGTGCCGGTCGGGACCATCGCGCGCATGCAGATGTACCTGGTCGGCAGGAACGACCTGCCCGCCGACGACACGCCCGGCCTCGTCAAGATGGCCAAGGACAATCCGAACAAGCTGACCTATGCGTCGTCGGGCAGCGGCACGCCGCCGCACCTGGCCGGCGAGCTGTTCGCGCACCTCGCCGACATCGAGGTCGCGCACCTGCCGTACAAGGGCTCGGCGCCGGCGCTGCAGGACGTTCTCGGCGGCCATGCCGACTACGTCTTCGACCCCGGCATCGCGATGCCGCACATCCGCGAGCAGAAGGTCAAGCTGCTCGGGGTCGCCAGTGCCACGCGTTCCAAGTATTTCCCCGATACGCCGACGCTGTCGGAACAGGGAATCGCCGGCGCGGAGCTCGACATCTGGTTCGGCGTCTGGGCGCCGCTGAAGACGCCGCCCGAAATCATCGAACGCCTGCAGAGCGAACTGGTCAAGGTGCTCGCACTTCCCGCGGTCGAGCAGCGCTTCGCCGATGCAGCGACCGAGGCCGTAGCCCGGGGCGGCGCCGAATTCAGGAAACTGCTCGACGACGAACGCAAGCTCCTCGAGGACCTGATCGAGACGCGTAACATCACCGCCGACTGACCGAGGGTTCACCGCGCCCGTGCGACGGCGGCCCTGCCAGCCGCTCACCATGTCCACGATCCTCGTCGAAACCACGCGCGGCGGCCTGCCCGGCCAGGGCGAACACGTCGAGAACCGCCATGCCGGATCGGTGGCGGTCGTCGACGACTCGGGCCGCCTGGTCGCGAGCGCCGGCGATCCGGATGCGCTGGCGTTCACCCGCTCGACGATCAAGCCGTTCCAGGCGCTGCCCTTCGTGCTCGACGGCGGCCCGCAACACTTCGGCTTCGGTCCGCGCGAACTCGCGATCATGTGCTCGAGTCACTCGGGCGAACCGGTCCACGTCGAAGCCGTGCGCGCGATCCTCGAACGCATCGGCGTTCCGGCGCGGACGCTGCGCTGCGGTTGCCATGTGCCGCTGCGCTTTGCCGCGGCCGGCACCATGCCGGCGGCGGGCGAAGCCTTCACCGAACTCGAGCACAACTGCTCCGGCAAACACGCCGGCTTTCTCGCCTGGTGTGCGCTGCACGACGCACCGATGGACAGCTACCTCGAAGCGACGCACCCGCTGCAGCAGGCGATTCGCGAGCGACTGGCGCAGGTCTGCGAAGTACCGGCCGGCGCGATGCGCTCGGGTATCGACGGTTGCTCGGCACCGAACCATGCGATTCCGCTGCGCTGCCTCGCGCTCGGCTACGCGCGCCTGGCGCGGGGCGAGCGCGGCGAGACTGCCCTTGGACAACTGGCGGACGCAATGCTCGGGTTCCCCGAACTCGTGTCGGGCACCGGCCGCCACGACCTGGCGCTGATGCGCGCGGCTCCCGGCGACTGGATCGCAAAGGCCGGTGCCGACGGCATGCAGGCGGTCGGGATACGATCGGCCGGACTGGGCGTCGCCGTGAAGATCGCCGACGGCAATCCCCGCGCGGCGAGCGTCGCGGCGACCGGCGTTCTCGACGCGCTCGGCATGCTCGACGAAGCCCGCCGCGATGCGCTTGCCTCGATCGCACGGCCGCAGATCCGGAATGCACGGGGGCTGCGCGTCGGCGAGGCCCGCTCCGTGCTCGCGCTGCGCATACACTGAGTTCGCCGAACACGGCGTCGCGTGCAGCGGTTATCCTCGGCGATCGATCGACGGAGCAACGACTTGAAGCGCAGCCTCTCCCTGGTGTTGGTTCTGCTGCCCCTGCTCGGCGGCTGCGCAGTCGTGGCGGTCGCCGACGCCGCTGTCACCGTCGTCGCCACCGGCGTCAAGGTGACGGCCAAGGCGGTCGGCGCCGCGGCCGACGCGGTGATCCCCGACGGCGACGACGAGGCCGACTGAGCGAACGGGCATCCGGATTGCGTTCGATCTCGACGGCCAGCGGCCCGTACCGACTCGGCCGTTTCGCAAACTCGAACCGGAGATCGATCGTGAACAAGGATCAAGTCAAGGGCGCCGTCAAGGACACGGCCGGCAAGGTGCAGCAGAAGACCGGCGAAGCCGTCGGGAGCCAGGAGCAGCAGGCGAAAGGGCTCGCCAAGCAAGGCGAGGGCAAGGCCCAGAAGACCGTCGGCGACGCGAAGGAGGTCGTGAAGCAAGCCGGCAAGTAAGCCAGCCGAGAAAGGAGAACGACCCCATGCCGGATCCCAACGACGCGCCTCGCGCGCAGGAAATCGAAGACATCTATCGCGCCCTGACGAAAGGCCTCGGCCATGAACGCGTCAACGACGACAACGTATCCGCGTTGATTCGGCGGGCCGAAGCCGACGGCGAAACGGTGCTGGCCCAGACGCTGCGCGAATGGCAGGCGCCTTGCGCACCCGGCGTCCCCGTTGACGGGGCGCCGAATTCCGGACCGGACCGCGAAGACGCGAAGCGCTGAACCGGCGATCGAAGATCCGACCCGGCGGTCGCGCGCCCGGGAAGCAAGACGATCCGCTGCAGCGGTCGATCCAGCCGCAGCGGCGGGCGCGCGCCCTCAGCGCAGCGGCAAGCGCGCCACGACCGTCTCGGGCTCGGGCCCGCGCTCGATCCGGAAGCCCAGCCGCCGCGCCAGCGCGATCATCCCGTCGTTCGACTCGATGATCGTGCCCTCCAGTTCCCCGATGCCGCGGCTGCGGCAGTAATCGACGATCTTTTCCATCAGCAGCCGACCCAATCCCTGTCCCTTCAGGTCGGAGCGCACCAGGATCGCGAATTCGGCCGACTGCTTGTCGGGGTCGGCCGCCGCGCGCACGACCCCGAGCGTCTCGGCCTGGCCGTTTCCGTCGGGGGCCGTGGCGATGAATGCCATCTCGCGGTCGTAGTCGACCTGCGTCAGGCGCGCCATCTGCGCATGCTGCAACTGCTTGATCGGATTGAAGAAGCGCATTCGCAGGTCGTCGGGAGACATCCGCGCGATCAGCGCATGGTGCGCAGGTTCGTCTTCCGGCCGGATCGGCCGCAGCACGATCTCGCGGCCGTCGCGCATCCGTGCCGACTGCTCGAGCGCTTTCGGATACGGACGGATTGCCAGCCGGCCCGTGGTCTCCTTCCTGCGCTCGACGCGCATCCGGGCGTCGATGCAGACCACGCCGCCTTCGGCCGCGAACAGCGGATTGATCGTGATTTCCACGATCTCCGGAATGTCGACGATCAATTGCGACACCTTGACCAGCGTCAGGCAGACCGCTTCGATGTCGGCTGCGGGACGATTGCCGCGCGCCTGCATCAGGCTGCCGATCCGCGTACGTCCGATCAGCTCGCGCGCGAGCGGCAGGTTCAGCGGCGGCAGTCCGATCGCATGCTCGCGCACCACTTCGGCCGCGCGGCCGCCTTCGCCGAATACGATCACCGGTCCGAACAGCCGGTCGACGGTGACCGCGATCATCAACTGGCGCGCGTTCCTTCGGGGCACCATTCGTTGCAGCGAAAAACCGTCGATGCGGGCCCGCGGCAACGAACGTGCGATGCGCTCGAGCATGCCGGCGGCGGCGGCGCGCACTTCGTCGGCGCCGGCAAGATGCAGAGCCACGCCGCCGAAGTCCCACCGATGCTCGATGTCCGGCGACAGGATCGCGAGCGCGAGCGGGTAGCCGAGCGCCTCTCCGGTCGCGACCGCTTCGTCGACCGACACCGCGACTCGCGTCTTGACGACCGGCACGCCATAGGCGGCCAGTGCGGCCTTCGCGTCCGGTTCGGTCAGCAGCCCGTCGCCGCGCGCCAGCGTACGTTCGACGATCGCCTGCACCGCTGCGACGTCGGGCTCGAACTCCACGGGGAGCGACGGCGGCGTCTGCATCAGCATTTCCTGGTTCCGATGAAAGCCCATCAGGTGCAGGAAAGCCTTGACGGCGCTCGATGGCGTCTCGTAGGTCGGCAGGCCCGCGGCTGCGAACAGCCGGCGCGAGGCGTGCATCGACTCGGCGCCGACCCAGCTGCTCAAGATGCAGGCTCCCGGCCGCTCGCGCGCCACGCCGATCACCGCCTCGGCGATCTGCTCGCTCGGCGTCGTTGCGATCGGCGCGTGCAGCACCAGCACCGCGTCGATGCCCCGGTCGGCGAGCAGGATCCGCAGGCAGCGCGCATAGCGTTCGCCCGAGGCCTTGACGCCGACGTCGAGCGGGTTGCCGATGCCGGCGGCGCCGGGCAGTTCGGCGGCCAGTGCCTCGCGAGTCTGCGACGAGTACTCGGCGCAGCGCCCGCCGCCGGGCAGCAGTTCGTCGAGCGCCATCGTGCCGGTGCCGCCGCCGTTGTGAACGATCGCCAGCCGATCGCCGCGATAGCTGCGTGCGCGGCCCAGCGTCTCGACCGCGGCGAACAGTTCGTCGATGTCGTAGACGCGCAGCACGCCGGCGCGCCGCAACGCGGCGTCGAACACCTCGTCGGGCATGGCCATCGCGGCCGCGCCCGAAACGCCCGGAGCCGCCGCGGCCCGGCCGGACTTCACGGCGAGCACCGGCTTGTTGCGCGCGGCCGCGCGCGCCGCGGCCATGAAATTGCGCCGCTCGCGGATGTCGTCGATGTACAGCAGGATCGCGTTCGTGTCGAGGTCGGTGCCGAGGTAATCGAGGACGTCGCCGAAGTCGATGTCGACGCTGTCGCCCAGCGCGACGAAGTGCGAAAACCCGATCCCTTTCGTGCGGGACCAGTCGAGCACGGCCGTGCAGATCGCCCCCGACTGCGAGACGAAGGCCAGCCTGCCCGGCAAGGCGCCGACATGGCTCAGGCTCGCGTTCAGGCCGCTGTGCGGGGCCAGCACGCCGAGGCTCGCCGGCCCGAGCACGCGCATGCCATGGCGCTGCGCCGCATCGACCGCGCCGTCGCGCAGGCTGCGGCCGGCTTCGCCCGGGCGCCGCGACAGGCCGTCGCTGACCAGCACGGCCACCCTGGTGCCGCGAGCGCCCAGCGCGTCGACGACTTCAGGGACGATTTCATCGGGGCAGCAGACGATCGCAAGCTCCGGCGTCTCGGGCAGGCTCGCGACGTCGGGCCAAGCCAGCACGCCGGCGACGGCCCGATACTTCGGGCTCACCGGCATGATCGGCCCGTCGAAGCCGCCGCCGAGCAGGTTGCGCATCAGCACGTTGCCGACATGGCGCGGCAGGTTCGACGCGCCGACGACGGCGACCGAGCGCGGCGAGAAGAGCTGGTCGAGATGGCGGATGCTCATGCAGCCATTGTCTCAGGCTGCGACGCGGCATCGGCTCCTGTCCCTGCCGGTTCTGCTCCTGTCCCTGCCGGCCTCGATTCAATGCGGTTCGCGCACCAGCACCTTCGGCAGGCCCTGGACGCGCGAATCGTAGAGGCTCGATACGGCCGAGTGGATCTCCATCCGGCGCAGGCCGATGTCCTTCAGCATCCGGTCGTCGAGCGACTCCAGCGCGTCGCGCGTGGCGGCCATCCGCCGGCGGCGCAGCAGCAGTCGAAGATGCCAGCGAACCGCTGCCAAGGTGCGCGCCACGACGCCGGCTCGCTTGCCCTTGCGGGCCCCGATCGCGGCTTTGGGATCGAGCGGTACCGTGACTGCAGTGCGAATCGCCTCCATGACGGACTCCTTCGATGGCGAGATACGAGCGCGTTGCATCGATCGATGCGACGCTTCAAAGTCTCGTTACCGTCGGTGTCCCGGCGATTTCGCCACTGCGCCGGATTGTTGTCCGCTTGTATTCGCCCGGAGGCACGCCGTAATGGAGGCAAACGGATCGACCGAACCAGCGCAGGAATTCAGGCCCCTGCCCGCTCGCCCGATCTGCGTTGGCGCCTTGCTGATGGTTCTGGTCGCAGGCGGATGCGGTTCGACCGTGACTTGCGACTCCGTCCGATCGGGCGATTCCAACCGGGATTCGTCACGACGCGTCTGCGTCGATGCGGTTCTGTCCGCCGCACGACCGCTCGCTCCCGGGGAAAGCATCGGCGTCAGGGTCGACGCGAAATGCCGGACCAACCGGACCGGCGTCTCGGTGCTGCAGGGCCGGGAGTACACGATTCGCGTCGACGAATCTTCGCATCCCGACCAGGAACCGTGGAAAGACTGGTTCGTCGATGCGACCGTGGAGCAGGGGTGGACCGGGCTCGCAAGGCCCTTCGGCTGGCTGCTGAAGTGGTTCGCTGTCGCCCCCGGCGCTCCGATGTACGCGCTGGCGGGAGCGATCGAAGGCGGCACCCCGTTCTACGTGGGCTCGGAGTTGAACTTCCGCGCGTCCGAGAGCGGAGAACTGGTCCTCTTCGCGAACGACGTGGAAGGCCTCTACTTCAACAATCGCGGATGCCTCGACGTGACGATCGAGCGCATCACTTCACCGGATCGGTCTCCCGTGCCACGTCGGCCATGAAATCGGCTTCGCGCACCGGTGAGGCCTGTCCCAGCCAGTTCGGGTAGTGCGCTTCGAAGTCGGCCACGATCTGCGACAGCGGCATGTCGTCGAAGCTTCCGCGCTGGTTCACGTATTCCATGTGCCGGTTTCCCGACCGGTCGAACGGGTGGTAGATCGAGTCCTCGCGCCCGTCGAATTCGAGCGGCAGCAGCCCGAAACGCTCGCACAGCTCGAGGTTGAAGGCCGGTGTCGCCTTGCGCCAGGCACCGTCGAGCAGGATGTCGGTGTACCCGTGCCAGATGAACAGGTCGGTACCCATCATCCGGCGCATCCGCTCGGTGCTCAGGTGGTTGCGCACATCGGCGTATCCGACGCGCGCGGGGATGCCGGCGGCTCGACAGGCCGCCGCGAGCAGCGCCGCCTTCGGCACGCACCAGCCGATGCCGGTGGAAAGCACGGTGCTGGCACGCATGCCTTCGACCGACATGTCGATCCGGTACGGGTCGTAGCGAAAGCCGTCGCGCACCGCGTAGTAGAGCGCGACCGCGCGCTCGCGATCATCGGCGCCCTCGGCATGGCGTTTCGCGAAGGCCAGGACCTCGGGATGGTCGCTGTCGATCAGCGCGGTCGGCGCGAGGCTGGGTTCGATCGTGGTTCGTGATTGCATCAGTGACTGGTTCCCTCTTCCCGGCTGATCTTGTTCCAGACGTTGTACTTGCCGATCGGCTTTTTCATCGGCAGGCGCTTGACCTCTTCGAGCGACAGCGCATCGTAGACGACGATCGCGCCGTCGGTTTCCGACAGGCTCGCCAGTGCATAGCGACCGTCGCGGGTGAACTCGACATGCGCGAGCGTCTTGCCCGGCTCGCCGACGATCTCCCGGACGACCTTCAGCGTCTGCTTGTCGATGACCTGAAGGATGTGCCTCGCATCCGGGCTCATCATCGAATCGACGAAGGCGTGCGGGCTGGATCCGTGGCTGCGCAGGAAGAAGCCCGGTCCACGGATCGGGATCCGCTCGACGACCGACCAGTCGGCCAGGTCGATGACCGTGACCTCGGCGCTCTTCAGGTTCGTGCTGGCCATCAGCGTGCGGCCGTCGCGCTGCCAGGTGATGCCCGAACCCAGGTGCGGCATCCCGTCGAGCGCGAGGTCGGCCACCTTGCGCCGCGCATCGAGATCGACGACCTGGCCCGCGCCTTCGCGCGAGGCGCCCATCAGGTACGCGTAGTCCTGCGTGAAGAAGAAGTCGTCGAGCACCTGCTCGAGCCGCGTGCGTCGCGGTTCGGAGGCCAGACCGCCCTTTGCCGTCTCGTCGTCGTAGGGAATCTCCCAGACCTCCGGCACGTCCTTCAGCGCCGCGACGAAGGACCGGCGCGGCGTCGCGTCGTAGACCGCCGACACGCGCGAGCTGTGGCCGTCCTCGCCGGTCACCGCGATCGAGCGCACGAGGTTCAGGTCGCCGTCGAGCAGCACCAGCGTGTGCGGCAGGTAGTTGGCGACCGCGACGTGCCGGCCGTCGGGCGAAACCGCGACGTTGCGCGTGTTGATCCCGGCGCGGATCTCGGCCACGACCTTCAGGTTCCAGAGATCGAACTTGCTGACCCAGCCGTCGCGCGAGCCGAAGAACACGTAGCGACCCTGCTGCGCGAACTTCGGTCCGCCATGCAGCGCGAAGCGCGACGGGAAACGGTGGATCGGCTCGAGCCGGTCGCCATCGAGGACGCTGACATGGTGGTCGCCGGTCTCGACGACCAGGAACAGGTTCAACGGATCGGCCGAGAACACCGGCTCGTCGGAAAGCGTTGCCGGATCGACGTGCTGGACGCGCGAGGCGCGGATGTCGTCGTCGCTCCAGCGCGGCTCCGGCACCACCGGCGTGTGGATCCAGTCGACCAGCGCGGCGATCTGCTGCTTCGACAGCAGCGAGCCGAAGCCGGGCATCTGCGTGGCCGGGCGACCGTCGGCGATGACGGCGGTGGCCTCGGGGCGGCGCAGTCGCGCCAGGCTCTCGGGCAGCAGCGCCGGTCCCATGCCGCCAAGACGGTCGGCGCCGTGGCAGACGGCACAGTGCCGTTCGTACGACTTCGCCGCGTCGGTCGCGGGTGCGGCGACCGCATCGCTCGCCGCCGCGGCAAGCGGCGCGTCGGCAGCAGCCTGCCGGGCCTGCACCTGCGCCGGCAAGAAAGACGTCGCTGCGCCGGCGAGCAGCAGCGCGAGGAACCTGCCCGCTCCGCGGCACCGTCGGCGCCGGCCAGGCGCAGCGATCGGGCTGCGTCCCGGCGCAAGGCCGGTCTCCGGACCCGCATGCATCAGCGCCCCCCCTCGGCCGTCAGCTTCGCCGCCGCCTGCTCGGCCGCCAGCCGCTCGAACCGGCTGACCCGCACCCACGGCGTCGTCACGACGCGCTCGGCTCCGTAGTCCTCGGGCCTGACGCCGATCTCCTCGTCTTCGAGGTAACAGGCGGGATCCTCGGCCCACGTGTCGCCGGTGACCTGCTGCGCGCGCA
>JAAZBL010000012.1 GCA_012513825.1 Limnobacter sp.
GTATGCAGCAGCCGGCCGGGCAGTCGCGACATCCACGGTGCGAGCCCGCGGAACATGTCTTCGGACAGGCGCGTGCGGAACAGGATCTCGCCCATCCAGATGAACAGCGGCAGCGCCGTCAGCGTCCAGCTCGACGAGGCCCCCCAGATCGTGACGGCCATCGCGTCGCCGGCGGGCCGCGACGAGAACAGCTCCATCCCGATCCAGGCGACACCCGACAGCGCGAGCCCGATCCAGACCCCGGAGCCGAGCAGCAGGAACAGCGACAGGATCAGCAGCAGCGTGATCAGGAAATCGGCGCTCATCGTCGTGGCGGCCCGGTCACTCGACGCGTGCGAGATCGGTCTCGCGCGCCTCGCGACCGCTGTGCAGCGCCAGCACCAGCTCGTCGACGAAGGCGACGAACAGCAGCAATGCGCCGATCGCCATCGGCACCTGCGGGATCCACAGCGGCGTCGCGTCGGCGCCGGTCGAGATGTCGTGGAACTGGCGCGACTGCCAGGCGAGCCGCGCGCAGAACCAGCCGAGCAGGCCGGACAGCAGCACCGCCACGCCCAGCGACCAGAGCTGCAGCGCGCGGCGCAGCGCCGGTGGCGACAGGTTCAGGACCAGCGTGACGCGGATGTGCTCGTTACGCTTCAAGGTGTGCGCCAGCGCGAGGAAGGACGAGCCGGCCATCAGGTAGCCGGCGTAGGCATCGGTGCCGGGCACGTAGAAGCCGAACTGGCGGCCGGCGATGCTCAGCAGCACCATCGCCAGCACGCCGATCATGCAGGCTGCCGCCACCCAGGCGGCAGCATCGTAGAGCGCATCGAGCGTCGCGCGCATCGTCACATCTTGTTGTAGGCGTCGATGATCGCCTTGCCTTCGGCACCGGTGCGGCTCAGCCAGTCAGCGACCATCGCGTCGCCGACCTGCCTGAACTCGGCCTTCATCTTGTCCGATGGAGGCAGCACCTGCATGCCGTGCTTCTTCAGTTCCTCGGCGTACCAGTCGTTCTTCTCGCGCGAGATCTTCCAGCCGCGCGTCTCGGCTTCGGCGGCGGCTTCGAGCAGCGCCTTGCGCGTCGGTTCGTCGAGCTCCGCGAGCGCCTTCTTGTTGGCCATGATGACGTTCTTCGGCAGCCAGGCCTGCGTGTCGTACCAGTACTTCAGGTGCTCGAAGGTCTTCGTGTCGTAGCCGGTCGAGCCCGACGAGATGTAGGACTCGACGGCTCCGGTCGCCATCGCCTGCGACAGCTCGGCCGCCTGGATCGTGACCGGCTGCGCGCCGAACATGTCGGCGATCTTCGCGGTCGCCGGGTTGTAGGCGCGGAACTTCATCCCCTTGAGGTCCGAGGCGCCGTCGAGCGGCTTCTTCGAGTACAGCCCCTGCGGCGGCCACGGCACCGCGAACAGCAGCTTCATCCCCTGCGAGTCGAGCAGCTTCTCGAGCACGGGCTTCGACGCCTGGTAGAGCTTGAACGCGTCGTCGTAGCTGGTGGCGACGAAAGGCAGCACGTCGACGCCGAACAGCGCGTTCTCGTTCGCGTAGTTCGAGATCAGCACTTCGCCGATCTGCGCCTGGTTGCCCTGTACCGCGCGCTTGATCTCGGGCGCCTTGAACAGCGAGGCGTTCGCGTGCACGGTGATCTTCAGCTTGCCGTCGGTCGCCTTCTCGACGTCGGAGGCGAACTGCACGAGGTTCTCGGTATGGAAGTTGTTCGCCGGGTAGGCCGCCGGCAGGTCCCAGCGGGTCTGTGCGACGGCGCCGGTGCTGGCAAGCGCGGCAGCCAGGGTCAGGGTCGTGA
>JAAZBL010000135.1 GCA_012513825.1 Limnobacter sp.
GAAACGGCCGCCCGGCGTGTCCGTTAAAACTGGAAACTCGATTTTGAGCACTGCCACTGCAACCGAAACTGTCGCTGGAAACGAAAGCTTCGCCCAACTCTTCGAAGAGTCGCTGTCTCGCCAGGAGATGCGCCAGGGTGAAGTCATCACCGCCGAAGTGGTCCGCATCGACCACAACTTCGTCGTCGTCAACGCCGGACTGAAGTCCGAGAGCTTCATCCCGATCGAGGAGTTCTACGACGACCGCGGCGAACTCGACGTCAAGGAGGGCGATTTCGTCTCGGTGGCGATCGAGGCCCTCGAAGACGGCTACGGCGAAACGCGACTGTCGCGCGACCGCGCCAAGCGCCTGTCCGCCTGGATCAATCTCGAGAAAGCCCTCGAGTCCGGCGAGCACGTCGACGGCACGATCACCGGCAAGGTCAAGGGCGGGCTGACCGTCATGACCAACGGCATCCGCGCGTTCCTGCCCGGGTCGCTGATCGACACGCGCCCGGTCAAGGACACCACGCCCTTCGAAGGCAAGACGCTCGAGTTCAAGGTCATCAAGCTCGATCGCAAGCGCAACAACGTCGTGCTGTCGCGTCGCGCGGTGGTCGAACTCACGCAGGGCGAGGAGCGCGCCAAGCTGCTCGAGACGCTGCACGAGGGGGCGATCGTCAACGGCGTCGTCAAGAACATCACCGACTACGGTGCGTTCATCGACCTCGGCGGCATCGACGGCCTGCTGCACATCACCGACATGGCCTGGCGCCGCGTCCGCCACCCGTCCGAGGTGCTGCAGGTCGGCCAGGAAGTCACCGCCAAGGTGCTCAAGTTCGACCAGGAGCGCAACCGCGTCTCGCTGGGCGTCAAGCAGCTCGGCGACGATCCGTGGGTCGGCATCAGCCGCCGCTACCCGCAGGGCACGCGGATGTTCGGCAAGGTCACGAACATCACCGACTACGGTGCGTTCGTCGAGATCGAACCCGGCATCGAAGGCCTGGTGCACGTCTCGGAGATGGACTGGACGAACAAGAACGTCAACCCCGGCAAGATCGTCGCGCTCGGCGACGAGGTCGAGGTCATGGTGCTCGAGATCGACGAGGACCGGCGTCGGATCTCGCTCGGCATGAAGCAGTGCCGTCCGAACCCGTGGGAAGAGTTCGCCGACAACCATCGCAAGGGCGACAAGGTTTCGGGCACGATCAAGTCGATCACCGACTTCGGCGTGTTCATCGGCCTGCCCGGCGGCATCGACGGCCTGGTCCACCTGTCCGACCTGTCGTGGCACGCGTCCGGCGAAGAAGCGGTGCGCAGCTTCAAGAAGGGCGACGAGGTCGAGGCGGTCGTGCTGGCCATCGACACCGAGCGCGAGCGGATCTCGCTGGGCATCAAGCAGCTCGAGGGCGACCCGTTCACGAACTTCGCGGCCACCACCGAGAAGGGTTCGCTGGTTCGCGGCACCGTCAAGTCGGTCGACGCCAAGGGTGCCGTCATCGAACTGGCCGGCGACGTCGAAGGCTACCTGCGTGCTTCGGAGATCTCGCGCGATCGCGTCGAAGACGCTCGCAACCACCTGAAGGAAGGCGACGAGATCGAAGCCATGGTCGTCAACATCGACCGGAAGAACCGTTCGATGAACCTGTCGATCAAGGCCAAGGACTCGGTCGAGACCGCCGAGGCCATGCAGCGACTGCAGGCCGAGAGCGGCGCCGCCAGCGGCACGACGAACCTCGGTGCGCTGCTGCGCGCCAAGCTCGACACGCCGAAGGAATAAGGCGGCAACGGATCGCCGGCGCGAGCCGGCGATCGCCCGTCGCACGCCGGCCGCTTGCCGTGGGGTTCCCCGGGCTTGCGGCCGGCGCGTTTCCAGACTTTCCGGTTTCGCTTCCGCACTCCATGTCCGCACGGATCGACGACGACTCGAGCAGCGACGCCCAGTTGCCGACGATGACGAAGTCGGAGCTGATCGCCCGGCTCGCCGAGCGTTACCCGCAGCTCGTGGCCAAGGACGCCGAGTTCGCCGTCAAGACGATCCTCGATGCGATGGCCCGGACGCTCGCCGACGGCCACCGGATCGAGATCCGGGGCTTCGGCAGTTTCGCCCTTTCGCATCGTCCGCCGCGCATCGGCCGCAACCCCAAGTCCGGCGAAAAGGTCCTGGTGCCGGAGAAGCGCGTGCCTCATTTCAAGCCGGGAAAGGAATTGCGCGAGCGCGTCGACGCCGGATTGCGGCGCGCCGGTGAGCGGCCCGCCTGAGCATTCGGACCGCGTGCGTTTCCGCATCGCGCCGCGCTCGGTCAGAATAGCGGCGGGTCGACGCGCCGAACGGAGAAACCGATGCGCATCTTCTGGTGGTTGTTCAATTTCCTGCTGTTTCTGGTTGCCCTCGGCTTCGCGCTCGCGAACACCGCTACGGTCGATCTGCGCTTCTTCGTCGGTGACCTGAGCTGGCGTGCGCCGCTGGTCATCTTCCTGCTGATCTTCTTTGCCGCAGGCGTACTCGTCGGCCTGCTCGCGGCCGTGCCCTCGTGGTTCAGGCAGCGTCGCGAGATTGCCCGTCTGCACCGCGAGCTGCGGCACGCGACGCGTCCGGAAGCGACGATGAGCACGCCGGCCCCGGCCGAAGCCGCGGTCGGCCCCGGCGTCGGGCTGGGCGTCTGAACACCGGACCGGCGGCCGCCGCCAATTCCCGATGATCGAGTTCGAGACCTGGTGGCTGCTGACGCTGCCCTTGTTCTTCGGATTGGGCTGGTTCGCGGCCAAGTACGACACCGGCGGCGGCTGGCGGGGCCTGGGGCGGCGCAACGAGCTGCCCGATTCGTACTTTCGCGGGCTGAACTTCCTGCTCAACGAACAGGCCGACAAGGCGATCGATGCGTTCATCGACGTCGTGCGGATCGAGCCCGAGACGATCGAGCTGCACTTCGCGCTGGGCAACCTGTTCCGGCGGCGCGGCGAGACCGATCGCGCGATCCGCGTCCACCAGAACCTGGCCGAGCGCTCCGACCTGCAGCCGGCCGAGCGCGAGCATGCGCTCTACGAGCTCGGGCAGGATTTCCTCAAGGCAGGGCTGCTCGATCGCGCCGAAGACGCATTCAACCGGCTCGAAGGCAGCCGTTATGCGGCCGCGGCGCTCGACCACCGGCTCGAGATCGCGCAGATGGTCCGCGACTGGCCGCAGGCGATCGAACTGGCGCGCAAGCTGTCGCGCGAGAACGACGGCAGCCGGCGGCGCGAGCTGGCGCAGTTCCACTGCGAGCTCGCCGAACAGGCGTTGGCGGCGCAGCCGCCCGACCTCGAAACCGCCCGGCGCGAGCTCGATGAGGCGACGCGCGCCGATCCGAGGCACCCGCGCCCGCTGCTGCTGGCCGGCAAGGCGGCGCTGGCCGACGACGACGCCGAGGCTGCGATCGCTGCCTGGCGCGGCGTCGCGCGCGCGAGCCCCGAATACCTGTCGCTGGCTGCCGAAGGCTGGCTCGACGCGCACCAGCGGATCGGCCGGATCGACGAAGGGATCGAGGCGCTCGAGGTCGTGCAGCGCGAGCACCCGTCGATCGACACGTTCGCGGCGCTCGCGCAGGCCCGGGCCGCGCGCGACGGCATCGCCGCCGCGCGGGCCTGGGCCGAACAGGCGATGCAGCAGGCGCCGTCGCTGCTGGGCCTCGAGAAGCTGCTGGCGATGAAGCTGCAGCTCGTCGACGGCGCCGAGCGCGCCGAGGTCGAGCTCACGCAGCAATTGATCCAGGCGCAGGCACGGCGCCTGTCCCGCTACGTCTGCCGCAACTGCGGCTTCAAGGCGCGGCAGTTCTACTGGCACTGCCCCGGCTGCAACGAATGGGACACCTATGCGCCGAAACGCAGCGAGGAGCTCGAACGTGGATGAGGGCGGCGCCCGCATCGATTTCTCCGCTGCCCGCCTGCTGATCGTCGGCGACCTGATGCTCGATCGCTACTGGTTCGGGGAGGTCGAGCGGGTGTCGCCCGAAGCCCCGGTGCCGGTCGTGCTCGTGCAGCGCTCCGAAGAGCGGCTCGGTGGCGCCGCCAACGTCGCGCTGAACGCCGCGACGCTCGGCGCCCCGGTCACGCTGGTCGGGATCGTCGGCAACGACGAACCGGGGCGCCGCGTGGCCGAACTGGCTGCCGAGCGCGGCATCGACGCCCGCCTCGAGGTCGATCCGACGCTGCCGACGACGATCAAGCTCAGGGTCATCGGCCGGCAGCAGCAGTTGTTGCGCATCGACTTCGAACGCAATCCCGATCCGGGCGTGCTCGAGCGCAAGCTCGAGCTGCTGCGTACGCTGGTCGCCGGCAACGGCATCGTCGTGCTGTCCGACTACGGCAAGGGCGGGCTCGCGCAGATCCGCGAGATGATCCGCGTCGCACGCGCGGCCGGTCGCACGACGATCGTCGATCCGAAGGGCGACGACTGGGACCGCTATGCCGGCGCCAGCGTGCTCACGCCGAACCGCGCCGAACTGCGCCAGGTCGTCGGCCGCTGGTCGAGCGAGTCCGACCTGCTCGTGCGCGTGCAGCAACTGCGCGCACGGCTCGACCTCGAATACCTGCTGCTCACGCGCTCCGAGGAGGGGATGACGCTGTTCTCCGACGAAGGCGCGTTGACCGTGCCGGCGCAGGCGCGCGAGGTTTACGATGTCTCCGGCGCCGGGGACACGGTCGTCGCCGTGCTGGCGGCGATGCTGGCCGCAGGCTGGCCGATCGCCGACGCCGTGCGCCTGGCCAACCGGGCGGGCGGCATCGTCGTCGGAAAACTCGGCACCGCGGCGGTGCTGCCCGAGGAGTTGTTCGAATGATCATCGTCACCGGCGCGGCCGGATTCATCGGCAGCAATCTCGTGCGCGCGCTGAACGCGCGGGGCGAGCGCGACATCGTTGCCGTCGACAACCTGTCGCGGGCCGACAAATTCCGCAACCTCGTCGACTGCGAGATCGTCGACTACATCGACAAGCAGGAATTCCTGGCGAACCTCGACCGCTATCGCAACGCCCGGCTGATCTTCCACCAGGGCGCCTGCTCGGACACGATGGAGACCGACGGGCGCTACATGATGGAGAACAATTACCGGTACTCGCTGGCGCTGCTCAAGCACGCCGGCGCGCATCGCGTGCGCTTCATCTATGCGTCGTCGGCCGCCGTCTATGGCGGATCGGACCGCTTCGTCGAAGATCCGTCGGCGGAGCGACCGCTGAACGTCTACGGCTATTCGAAGTTCCTGTTCGACCAGATCGTGCGCCGGCGGCTCGCCGAGCACTCGGGGCAGATCGTCGGCCTGCGCTATTTCAACGTCTACGGCCCGGGCGAGGCGCACAAGGGCCGGATGGCCTCGGTCGCCTCGCACAACTTCGACCAGTTCCTGGCCGACGGCAAGGTGCGCCTGTTCTCCGGCCACGACGGCTGGCCCGACGGCGGCCAGTCGCGCGACTTCGTCCACGTCGACGATGCGGTCGCGATCAACATGTACTTCTACGACAACCCCGGGCGCAGCGGCATCTTCAACTGCGGTACCGGTCGCGCGCAGCCGTTCAACGACGTGGCCAGCACCGTCGTCGACACGATCAGGCGGCTGCGCGGCGAAGCGCCGCTCGGGCTGCAGGCCCAGATCGACCAGGGGCTGCTCGAGTACGTGCCGTTTCCAGATGCGCTGAAGGGCAAGTACCAGAGCTTCACCCAGGCCGACCTGACGAAGCTGCGCGCCAGCGGATGCGCCCATCGCTTCATGACCGTGCAGGAAGGCGTTTCGGCCTACGTCGAATGGCTCTGGCGCAAGCGCGGCTGACACGCTTGAATCTGCGTTGATGCCCGTCGTTCCGGCGGGCTGCCGGTGCAGCGCCCGTCGCGGCCTCCTCCGGCTTATCCGCGTGGGGGAGAGCGCATGCCGACTGCCAACCGTCGAAGCCCGTCCGGCCGCATGGCCGGTTTTGCGCTGGCCCGATGCCTGATCCTGGTCCTGGGGTTCGGCCTCGCTGCCGCGGCGCAGGCCGCCGTCGATGCGAATACGGCCACCACGGTCGAACTTGAGGCGATCACCGGCATCGGTCCGGCGCTCGCCGCGCGGATCGTCGAGGAACGGCGCAAGTCGCCGTTTCGCAGCCTCGACGAGCTGCGGTCGCGGGTTCGCGGCGTCGGCGAAGCCAATCTGCGCAAGATGCGCGACAGCGGACTGACGGTCGGCGCGGGCAGCGGCGCATCCGGTGCGCAAACGATCGTCGGCGGCGTCGGTCGGGCCTCGCCGGCCCATTCGCCCCGAGCCGGCGGCATCCGGCACGAGCTGCGGTAAAGTAGGGCACCTGCAAGTCCAGAGTGAAGGGAACCCTGAAAGTCCAGCGCAGCCCCCTGGCCGCCCGGTCGGTGACCGCACCGTCCGAGCAGGCCGAGCCGCCATCGCGCTTGCGCCTTTACTGGCGGCTGGTGCGGATGCACCGCCCGATCGGCAGCCTGTTGCTGCTATGGCCCACGCTGTGGGCGCTGTTCACGGCGGCCGACGGCCGTCCGGCGCCGTACCTGCTGTTCGCCTTCACGCTGGGCACGCTGCTCATGCGATCGGCCGGCTGCGCGATCAACGACTGGGCCGACCGCGATTTCGACCGCCACGTCGCGCGCACCCGCGACCGCCCGTTGACCTCCGGCCTGATCGAGCCCTGGGAGGCGATCGCGGTCTTCGTCGTGCTGTCTCTGCTGGCGGCGCTGCTCGTGCTGCCGATGAACGCGCTGGTCTGGAAGCTCGCGGTGGTCGCGGTCTTCCTGGCCGCCAGCTACCCGTTCACGAAGCGCTTCCTTGCGCTGCCGCAGGCCTACCTGGGCATCGCCTTCGGCTTCGGCATTCCGATGGCCTACGCGGCGGTGCTCGAAACGCTGCCGCTGTCGGCCTGGCTGATGCTGGCGGCGAACGTCGCCTGGGCGCTCGCCTACGACACCGAATACGCGATGGTCGATCGCGACGACGACCTGAAGATCGGCATCCGGACCGCGGCGATCACCTTCGGGCGCCACGACGTCGCCGCGATCATGCTCTGTTATGCGATCACGCTGGGGCTGCTGGCGCTGGTCGGCGTCGTCGAGCGTTTCGAGAGCTGGTACTGGCTGGGCCTGGCGGGCGCCGGCCTGATCGCCGTCTACCACTACACGCTGATCCGGGGGCGCACGCGAGAAGGTTGCTTCCGCGCGTTCAACCACAACAACTGGTTCGGCGCCGTCGTCTTCTTCGGTGTGCTGGCCGAGCACTGGCTCGGCTGAGCATTCCGGTCGCGGAAGGCGCTCAGTCCTTCCCGAACTCGTCGCCCAGTTCGACGCTGCGCCGGTGCGCGGCGCGGGCGGCCTTCGCGACGAGCTCGCGCAAGTCGCCGGCCTCGAATTCGGCCAGCGCGGCGGCCGTGGTCCCGCCTTTGGAAGTGACCCGCTCGCGCAGCGTGGCCGGCGCTTCGATCGATTGCAGCGCCAGTTGCGCAGCTCCGGCGACCGTGCCCTGGACCAGCACGCGCGCCTGCGCCGGACTGAGGCCGAGCTGTGTGGCAGCGGCCTCGAGCGCCTCGATGAACAGGAAGACGTAGGCCGGACCGCTGCCGCTGATCGCCGTCACCGCATCGAGCTTCGATTCGTCGTCGACCCAGACGGTCGCGCCGACGGCACCCAGCACGCGCTCGGCGAGCAGGCGATCGCCGCTGGCGAGCTCGGGCGCCGCGTTCAGTCCCGAGACGCCCTGGCCGATCAGCGCCGGGGTGTTCGGCATCGCACGCACGATGCGCTGGTGACCGCCGAGCCAGCGCGACAGGTCGCCGATGCGGATGCCGGCGGCCACGCTGATGATCAGCTGGTCGGTGATCGACGCGGCCAGCGACCGAGCCGCCTCGCGCAACTGCTGCGGCTTGACCGCGAAGACGATCGTGCCGCCCTCGACGATCGCGCTGCTGTCGACGGCCGGCAGCGCCCGGATCTGGAAGCGTTCCGCCAGCGAATCGCGCTGCTGCTGCGACGGGTCGACGACGACGATGTCGGTCGGGGCGGCGCCGCGGGCGATCAGCCCGCCGATCAGCGCCCCGGCCATGTTGCCACCGCCAATGAAAAGCATTTCCATCGTTACAGATTCCTGGTCTCGGAAGATGCTCAGTCGCGGCTGCGGCGCAGAAATTGCCTTGGCCGGACGCCGAACAGTGTCAAGACGACAATGTACAGCGCTCCGGCCGCGCCCACGGTTCCGAGCACGAGTGCGATCCGCAGCAGGGGCTGTGCCTGCATCGCGATCCAGTCGACGCGCGGCACGTACCAGGTCAGCAGGCTCGTCATCGCGATCGAAGCGGCCGCGGTGGCCAGCAGGAAGCGCGGCCAGCCCGGCAGCGGCCGCCACGACCGGCGCTGCCAGAGCCCGGCCAGCAGCAGGCCCGCATTGGCCAGCGCGCCTATCGAGATCGACAGCGCGAGTCCGGCGTGGCGCAGCCAGGGTACCGTGACCAGGTTCAGAAGCTGCGTGACGACCAGCACGAAGATCGCGATCTTGACCGGCGTGCGCAGATCCTGTCGGGCGTAGAAACCCGGCGCCAGCACCTTGATCGAGATCAGGCCGATCAGTCCGACCGAATAGGAGACGACGGCCGCGCGCGTCATTGCGACATCCTCGGCGGTGAAGCGCCCGTAATGGAACAGCAGCGCGGTCAGCGGTTCGGCCATCAGCGCCAGGCCGATCGAGCACGGCGCGGCGAGCACGACGCACAGCCGCAGCCCCCAGTCGAGCAGCGCCCGGTACTCGTCGTCGCGACCCAGGCTGCCGGCGCGCGACAGGCTCGGCAGCAGCACCGTCCCCAGTGCAACGCCGAGCAGCGCGGTCGGAAACTCCATCAGCCGGTCGCCGTACGAGATCCACGAAACGCTGCCGGCGGCCAGCCGCGACGCGATGTGCGTGTTGATGATCAGGCTGATCTGCGCGACCGAGACGGCGAGCACGGCCGGACCCATCTGGCGCAACACGCGGCGCGTGCCCGGATCCGAAAAGGCCGCGATCGGATTGCCCAGCCGTGGCAGCACACCGATTCGCGCCAGCGCCGGCAACTGGATCGCAAGCTGCGCGACGCCCCCGATGACGACGCCGGCAGCCAGCGCGTAGACCGGCGGATCGAAGTGCGGCGCCAGCAACAGCGCCGCGGCGATGAACGACAGGTTCAGCAACACCGGCGTGAAGGCCGGGATCGCGAAGTGTTTCCAGGTATTCAGGATTCCGGCGGCCAGCGCCACCAGCGAAACGAACAGGATGTACGGGAACATCCAGCGCGTCATCGTCACCGCGGCGGCGAAGGCTTCGGGCTGTTGCCGCAGTCCGGCGGCCATCAGCGTCACCAGCCAGGGCGCGGCGATCACGCCGGCGGCCGAAACCAGCAGCAGCGTGGTGAACAGTGCGGTCGCGATCCGGTTGACGAAGCGGTGCAGGTCGCGCTCGGCGCTCTGGCGCAGCGATACGTCCTCGGGACTTTCGGCGCGTGTCTTGATCTCGCCGAGGATCGGCACGAAGGCCTGCGAGAACGCGCCTTCGGCGAACATCCGGCGCAGCAGGTTCGGCAGCCGGAAGGCCACGAAGAAGGCGTCGGTGAAGGCCGACGCGCCGAAGATCGTGGCAGTCAGGTTCTCGCGGATCAGGCCGGTGATCCTGGACAGCAGCGTCAGGCCGCTGACGGTGGCCGCGGCGCGCAGCAGGTTCATCGGCGGCAGCAGGCGGGAAGCGTCATGGGCGGCGGTCGGGAAGCTTCATCGACGAGGGTCGGCAGGGTCATCGGCGGCGGCAGGCGGAGGGGAGCGGCGTGGAGCGGGACGATCATCGATGGCTTCGGCAGCAGGCACATCGATGGCCTCGGCCAGGAGCTCATCGACGGCCTCGGGCGGCAGGATCATCGACGGCGCCGGGCGGGCGGAGGGTCGCTTGTCATGAATGAGCGAAATCGGCTATTATTCAAGGCTTTCCAGGCGATTTCCAGCCTGGCGATCGGAAACGGAATTCTCGCATGGCAAACATTGCTTCGGCGCGCAAGCGCGCCCGCCAGGACGTCGCGCGCAACGCGCACAACCGCAGCCTTCGCTCGCGCATGCGCACGGCGATCAAATCGGTACGCAAGTCGATCGAAGCCGGGGACAAAGAGGCCGCAACGAAGTCGTTGCAGTCCGCGCAAAGCATCATCGACCGCATCGCCGACAAGAAGGTCGTTCACAAGAACGCCGCGTCGCGCTACAAGAGCCGCCTGGCTGCCGCCATCAAGGCGATGGCCTGATTCTCCCGGCGAAGGCCTCTCTCCGCTCCGATCCCTGCCGGCCGCAAGGGCCGGTCAAGCGGTGGTCTTGCGCGGCCGCTCGCCGAACAGCGCCGAGCCGACCCTGACGATCGTCGCGCCCTCGGCGATCGCTGCTTCGAGGTCGGCGGACATTCCCATCGAAAGCGTATCGAGCGTCGCGGCGCGCGGCGAAGCGACGCCCGACGCACCGACGCCCGGGGTCGCGACGCCCGACGACCCGTGCGGCGCTTCTGCACGCCACTCCGGAAGCGCCTCGCGCAGCGCCTCCAGCACCTGCCGCGCGGCCGCGAAGCGGCGGCGCTGCAGGCTCTCGTCGTCGGTCGGCTCGGGAATCGCCATCACGCCGCGCAGTCGTAGCCGGGGCTGCGCGACGATCGCCCGAGCGACCTCGAGCGCGTCGCCGGGCTCGCAGCCGCTCTTGCTCGCTTCGCCCGACACGTTGACCTGGATGCAGCAGTTCAGCGGCGGTAGCTGAAGCGGCCGCTGTTCGCCGAGCCGCGTTGCGATCTTCGCGCGGTCGACCGAATGGACCCAGTCGAAGTTCGTCGCGATCTGGCGGGTCTTGTTCGACTGGATCGGCCCGATGAAATGCCACGACAGCGCGCCCGGCCCGGCGCCGAGCGTGCGGCAGCGTTCGATCTTCGCCAGCGCCTCCTGCACGTAGTTTTCGCCGAAAGCGCGCTGGCCCAAGGCGGCCAGCGCGAGCACGCGCTCGGCCTCGAAAGTCTTGCTGACGGCCAGCAGTTCGACGCTGCCGGGCGCTCGTCCGGCGCGCTCGCAGGCGGCGGCGATGCGTTCGCGAACGCGCGCGTAGGCCTCGGAAAGCTGCTCCGGGCTGCCGTTCATCGATTGGTTCTCCGTTCGTTCCGCTCGCGGTCGTCGACGCGGCCGCGCTCGCGCAAGATATCAGGGTTCACCCCGAGGACCGAGATGGACATCTCCGAACTGCTTGCATTCGCCGTCAAGAACAAGGCGTCCGACCTGCATCTGTCGGCGGGGCTGCCGCCGATGATCCGCGTGCATGGCGACGTTCGCCGGATCAACCTGCCTCCGATGGAACACAAGGAGGTGCACGGGATGATCTACGACATCATGAACGACGCCCAGCGCAAGGAGTACGAGGAAAACCTCGAGTGCGACTTCTCGTTCGCGATTCCCGGCCTGGCGCGATTTCGCGTGAACGCCTTCATCCAGCAGCGCGGCGCCGGCGCCGTGATGCGGACGATCCCGTCGAAGATCCTGTCGCTCGAGGAACTGAACGCGCCGAAGGTGTTCCAGGAGCTGGCGATGACGCCGCGCGGGCTCGTGCTCGTGACCGGGCCGACCGGCTCGGGCAAGTCGACGACGCTGGCGGCGATGATCAATCACGTCAACGAGAACACCTACGGCCACATCCTGACCGTCGAGGACCCGATCGAGTTCGTCCACGACTCGAAGCGCTGCCTGATCAACCAGCGCGAGGTCGGCCCGATGACGCTTTCGTTCAACAACGCGCTGCGCTCGGCGCTGCGCGAGGACCCCGACGTGATCCTGGTCGGCGAATTGCGCGATCTCGAGACGATCCGGCTCGCGCTGACGGCCGCCGAGACCGGCCACCTGGTCTTCGGTACGCTGCATACCTCGTCGGCGGCCAAGACGATCGACCGGATCATCGACGTGTTCCCGGCGGCCGAAAAGGACATGGTGCGCGCGATGCTGTCCGAATCGCTGCGCGCAGTGATTTCGCAGACGCTGCTGAAGACCAAGGACGGCAATGGCCGCGTCGCGGCGCACGAGATCATGATCGGCACGCCGGCCATCCGCAACCTGATCCGCGAGGCCAAGGTCGCGCAGATGAACTCGGCGATCCAGACCGGCGGCGCACTCGGCATGCAGACGCTCGACCAGTGCCTGACCGACCTCGTGCGCAAGAACCGGATCTCGATGATCGAAGCGCGGGCGGTGGCGACCGTCAAGGAAAACTTCCCCGGCTGATCGACATGCGGGCGCGCACCGGTCAGCTTCTTCGCCCGACACGCAATCTGTCTGGCTCGGAAGACGAGGGCCGGAGCCGGCGCTGTCTGCGGCGCCGAGCAGCGCAGCCTTGGGCTGGAGCGCGCGCAGCGCGCGACCCACATCATTCTCGCGGCGCCTTGTCTGAGCGAAGCGCCGGCACGGCGCGCAGCGAGTTGCGCCGCGCCAGCCCAAGGCGAGCAGCGCAGGGCAGTCGGCCCGAAGGGTCGACCGCCGCGGTCAGCGCCGGC
>JAAZBL010000136.1 GCA_012513825.1 Limnobacter sp.
TAGTCCGGCAGCCGTCGTTCGAGCGCGTACAGGTCGTCGACGCGCTCGCGCTCGCGCACCAGGTGCACGCGCTCGCCGTCGACCAGCACCTCGGCGCCTCGCGGGCGGCTGTTGTAGTTCGAGCTCATCGCCATCCCGTAGGCGCCGGCCGACATCAGCGCCAGCAGGTCGCCTTCGGCCAGCGCCAGTTCGCGGCCCCGCGCCAGCCAGTCGCCGGATTCGCAGACCGGCCCGACGAGGTCCCAGACGGCAGACTCGGCGCGCGGGGTGGCGTCGACCGGCCGCACCTGGTGCCAGGCTTCGTAGAGCGCCGGCCGCATCAGGTCGTTCATCGCGGCATCGACGATCGCGAAGCGGCGGTCACCGTTGTGCTTCAGGTATTCGACCCGCGTCAGCAGCAGGCCGGCGTTGCCGACGATCGAGCGGCCGAATTCGAACAGCACCTCCAGCTCGCGGCCGCGCGGATGGCGGTCCAGGCGCTCGAACACGGCCTGCAGCAGCGCGCCGCGCGAAGGCGGCGTCTCGTCGTCGTAGCGGATGCCGAGGCCGCCGCCAAGGTCGATGTGTCGGAGCCGGATCCCGGCGCCTTCGAGCGCGTCGACCAGCTCGAGGATCTTGTCGAGCGCGGCGAGAAAGGGCGCGAGCGTCGTGATCTGCGAGCCGATGTGGCAGTCGATGCCGGTGACTTCGATGTTGGGCAGCGACGCGGCGATCCGGTAGATCCGCAGCGCCTGGTCGTGCGGGATGCCGAACTTGCTTTCGCGCAGCCCGGTCGAGATGTACGGATGCGTGCCCGGGTCGACGTCGGGGTTCACGCGCAGCGAGACCGGAGCCCGTCGGCCGAGGCTGCCGGCGACTTCGTCGAGCCGGTGCAGTTCGCTCTCGGATTCGACGTTGAAGCAGCGCACGCCGGCCTCGAGCGCATCGCGCATCTCGTCGCGCTGCTTGCCCACGCCGGAGAAGACGACGCGCGAGGCGTCGCCACCGGCCGCGAGCACGCGCTTCAGTTCGCCGCCCGAGACGATGTCGAAGCCGGCGCCGCGACGCTCCAGCAGGTCGAGGATGGCCAGGTTCGAATTGGCCTTCATCGCATAGCAGACCAGCACGCGACGCCCGGCGGCCGCCGAGGCGAACTCGTCCCAGGCGCGCTCGATCGCCGCTTTCGAATAGACCCAGGTCGGGGTTCCGAAGCGTTCGGCGATCTCGGCGAGCGGAACGTCCTCGGCGAGCAATTGCCGATCGCGATACTGGAAGGCGTCCATGGTCGGGTTCAGGAGAGGCGGTCGTGGAAGGCGGCGAGCGCAGGCGACTCGTCGAAGGTCGGCGACGACGGATCGGGTGCCGGGACAAGCGAATGCATCGACCGGGGGGTAGCCGCAGGCGCGGACGAACGCGGCGCCTGCGACCCCGCGGGGCCCTGCCTTTCGGGCGCAGGCCGCTCGGGCAGGTAGAGCGGCCCGCGCATTCCGCAGCCGGCGAGCAGCGCGCTCGTCAGCAACGCGAGCAGCGGGGCGGCGATCCGCGCCCGGCGCATGAGCGTGTCCGTCGTGAATGCGAATCTCATCGGCGTCAGAACACCTGGTCGCGGACGCGGTCGACGTTCTCGCCGGACGCGAGCCCGCCTTCGGCGACGCCGATCGATGCGATGCCCTGGCCGGGCTGCATCTCCGAGTAATAGTATTCGCCGGCGATCTGCACGACTCCCGGCGGCGGTTCGCTCGGTTGCTCGGGAATGCCGCGCAGCGCACTGGCCATGTAGTCGATCCAGATCGGAAGCGCCAGGCCGCCGCCGGTCTCGCGATCGCCGAGCTTGCGCGGCTGGTCGAAGCCGACCCAGGCGACGGCCGCCAGGCTCTTCTGGTAGCCGACGAACCAGGCGTCGTGCGAGTCGTTGGTCGTGCCGGTCTTGCCGCCGATGTCGCTGCGCTTCAACGCGGCGCGCGCCTTCGTCGCGGTGCCCGAGCGCACGACGCCGCGCAGCATGCTGTCCATCAGGAACGCGTTGCGAGCGTCGATCGCGCGCTGCGACTCGTCGCCTGCCTGCGGCGGGTGTGCCTTCGCGAGCACGCGTCCGGCGCTGTCGGTGATGCGCTCGATCAGGTAGGGCTGGACGCGATAGCCGCCGTTCGCGAACACCGAGATTCCGCCGACCATCTGCAGCGGCGTGACCGATCCGGCGCCGAGCGCCATCGTCAGGAAGGCCGGATGCCGGGCGGCGTCGAATCCGAAGCGCGTGATGTAATCCTGCGCGTATTGCGGTCCGATCTCGTCGATGATCCGGATCGAGACCATGTTCTTCGACCGGGCCAGCGCGTTGCGCATCGACAGCGGGCCGTCGTAGCGCGAGTCGTAGTTCTTCGGATCCCAGAGCTGGCCACCGGTGCGCTCGGGGTCGATCGTGACCGGCGCGTCGTTGATGATCGTGCTCGTCATCAGGCCCTTTTCGAGCGCCGCCGAATAGACGAAGGGCTTGAAGGCCGAACCGGGCTGGCGCCAGGCCTGCGTGACGCGGTTGAACTTGTTGCGCGAGAAATCGAAGCCGCCGACCAGCGCCCGGATCGCGCCGTCGCGCGTGCTCGCCGACACCAGCGCGGCCTGCACCTCGGGCAGCTGCGTGATCTCCCATTCCTTCTTCGCGTTCTGCGTGATCCGCACGACGGCGCCGCGCCGCAGCTTCTGTGCGGCCGGCGCCTTGTCGGTGAGCGCGCGCGCGACGAATCGCAGGTTCTTCTGCGGGATCGTGATCGTTTCGCCGCCGCGACCGCGCGTAACGACGACCGCCTTCGGCGAAGCTTCGAGCACGACGGCCGCGAACAGGTCCTCGATGTCGACCGCTTCGGTGATCGCGGCGTCGATCTGGTCGGCCGCGCGCGCCTCGTCGGCGGCGATCTCGATGAAGCGCTCGGGTCCGCGATAGCCGTGACGCCGGTCGTAGTCGAAGATGCCCTTGCGCAGCGCCGCGTTGGCCGCCTTCTGGTCTTCGGAGAGGATCGTCGTGTAGATCTGCAGGCCCGAGACGTAGGTCTGCTCGCGATAGAGCTCCCAGGCGAGCATGCGTGCCAGCTCGGCGACGTACGGCGCCTCCACCTCGTAGCCGGTCTCGGCCTGAGCGAACTGCAGCTTCTCTTCGAGCGCCGCCTGGTACTCGGCTTCGTCCAGGAAGCCCGCTTCGTACATGCGGCGCAGGATCCAGCGCTGCCGTTCGGTGGCGCGTGTCGGATTGACCAGCGGGTTGAAGCGCGACGGCGCCTTCGGCAGGCCGGCGAGCATGGCCGCTTCGGCCGCCGAGATCTTCGCCAGCGGCTTGCCGAAATAGGTCTGCGCGGCGGCGGCGAAGCCGTAGGCCCGCTTGCCGAGGAAGATCTGGTTCAGGTAGAGCTCGAGGATCTGCTCCTTGCTCAGGCTTTCCTCGATCCGGAAGGCCAGCAGGATCTCGATGATCTTGCGCGTGTACGTGCGCTCGGGCGACAGGAAGAACTCGCGCGCCAGCTGCATCGTCAGCGTGCTGGCGCCCTGTTCGGTGCCGCCGGCGAGCAGGTTGGCGAGCGCCGCGCGCCCGACGCCGACCAGGTCGACGCCCGGGTGCTCGAAGAAGCGCGAGTCCTCGGCGGCGAGCACCGCGTCCTTCATGTTCTGCGGCACGTCTTCGATGCGCACGAAGGTGCGGCGCTCCTCGCCGAACTCGCCGATCAGGATGCCGTCGGCCGTATAGACGCGCAGCGGAATGCGCGGCCGGTAATCGATCATCGCGTCGAGCGGCGGCAGCCGGTCGTTGGCCAGCAGCAGCGCCAGCACTGCAACGAGCAGCACCGACACGACCGCCGTGACCGGGATCGCGAGCACGGTCAGGACGACGAGCAGCCAGTTGCGCGACTTCTTCGAGCGACGCGGAGATTTGGCGGGTTTTCGGCTCATGCAAGAGGCACGGCCGCTGGCCTGCAGCGGCCGTTGCAGCGGGGGGTCCCGGAATTATACGGGGCGCGCTGCAGCAAAGCGTCCGACGAGGGGCCAAACGCCGTGCAGTGTCGCCTTTCAGCCTCGCAGCGACCCGCGTCGCGGCCCCGGCGCGACAAGGTCTGCCGGATGGTCGATGCCGTGCGACGGAAGGGGGGCGGCCCAGGCGCGCGAACTGTCGAATCGCTTTACATTAAATCGCGGCTGTTGCCATCGCCCGGAGCGGGACGCGGGGATGCCGATCGAAGCCTGAGCGCAACACCAAGAAACTATTTCAAGCGGGGCAAACAGTGGCCTTGAGTTTTCCGAGTCTGACGCGACGGGCGCCGGCCTCATTGGTGGGGATCGACCTGAGCGCTGCGAGCGTCAAGGTCGTCGAGCTTTCGCCGGGCCAGAAGTCGCGGTTTCGTCTCGAGCGCTACGCGATCGAACCGGTCGAGCGGGGCGCGATCGTCGAAGGCAACATCGATCGTTCCGAGCCGGTGGTCGACGCGCTCAACCGGGCGTTGCGCCGCAGCGGATCGCGGGCGAAGGAGGCGGCGCTCGCGCTGCCTGCCGCCGCGGTGATCACGAAGAAGATCATGCTGCCGGCCGGCCTGCGCGAAGAGGACTACGAGCTGCAGGTCGAAGCCGAGGCAAGCCAGTACATCCCGTTTCCGATCGACGAGGTCAACCTCGACTTCCAGGTGCTCGGGCCGTCGGCCGGCTCCGAGGACGAGGTCGACGTGCTGCTCGCGGCCTCGCGCAAGGAGAAGGTCGACGACCGCGTGGCGATCGCCGAAACGGTCGGATTGAAGGCCATCGTCATGGACGTCGAGCCCTATTCGCTGCGCGCGGCGCTCGACCATGCGACGGCGCAGATGCCCGACGGCGGGCAGGGCAAGATCATCGCGCTGTTTTCGATCGGCCAGACCGTGACGAGCCTGACCGTCGTGCTCAACGAGCAGACGATCTTCGAGCGCGAACAGGGCTTCGGCGGCCAGTACCTGACGCAGGAACTGGTTCGCGTCTACGGGCTGACGCCCGAAGAGGCCGAGACGCGCAAGTGCTCGGGCGACCTGCCCGAGAACTACGCGGGCGAACTGGCGCTGCCCTTCGCCGAGCAAGGCGCGACCGACATCGGGCGCGCGCTGCAGTTCTTCTTCACGTCGACGCCGTATACGCGCGTCGACCAGATCCTGCTGGCCGGCGGCTCCGCGGTCGTGCCCGGCTTCGCCGAAGCGGTGCAGCGGCGCACGCAGGTGCCGACGGCGCTGCTCAATCCGTTCCAGGGCATGGAACTGTCCGATTCGGTACGCGAGCGGCAGCTGCGCAACGACGCGCCTGCGCTGCTGGTGGCGACCGGTCTCGCAATGCGCAGGTTCGACGCATGAACACGAGGATCAACCTTCTGCCGCATCGCGAGATGCGGCGCGAGCGCCGCAAGAAGGACTTCGTCGGCCTGATGGCACTGACGGCGATCCTCGCCGCGGGCGCCGCGTTCGCCGTCGCGCTCGTCATCGACCAGCGAATCGACGCGCAGCGCGCGCGCAACGAATTCATCCGCGCCGAGAACGCGAAGCTCGACGAGCAGATCAAGGAGATCGCCACGCTGCGCGCCGAGATCGACGCGCTGCGCGCGCGCCAGGAAGCGGTCGAGACGCTGCAGGCCAACCGCACGATCCCCGTGCACCTGCTCGACGAACTCGTCACGCAACTGCCCGAGGGCGCGTTCCTGAAGAACCTGAAGCAGGACGAGCGCAAGGTCACGCTGGTCGGGCTCGCGCAGTCGAACGAGCGGATCTCCGACCTGCTGCGGGCGCTGGCCAACGACTCTCCGTGGCTCGAGCGACCCGAGCTGGTCGAGATCAAGGCGGTTCCGCTGGCCAACCCGCAGGCCGGCAAACCCGACGCGCGCGGGCAGGCGGAAGTGCGCCGCGTCTACGAGTTTTCGGTCAACGCGCTGGTCAAGGGCCGGATCGAGCCGGACACGGGCACCGGATCCGGCGCGACGCGGCAGGCGGGCGGCGGCAAGCCCGCCGTCGTTGCGACGGCAGCGAGGAACTGAGCTCATGGCCAGCTTCAATCCGAAGATCGATCTTTCGGCGATCGCGGTCCAGTTCGAAGGGCTGCGCGGACGCCACCCGGGGCTGTGGCCCGCGCTGCCGCGCGGCGCGCTGCTGGCGGCGATCGCCGCCGGCGTGCTGGCCGGCGCCTGGGCCTTGCAGTGGAAGGGGCAGCTCGAGGACCTCGACCGGCGCCGCGCCGAAGAGCAGCAGCTGCGCAGCCAGTTCGTCGACAAGATGAAACAGGCGGTGAACCTGCCGGTACTGCGCAAGCAGAAAGAGCAGGTCATGCAGTACGTGCACCAGCTCGAGAAGCAGCTGCCGAGCAAGGCCGAGATGGACGCGCTGCTGTCGGACATCAACCAGGCCGGCGTCGGCCGCGGCCTGCAGTTCGAGCTGTTCAAGCCCGGGCAGGTGGTCGTGCGCGACTACTACGTCGAACTCCCGATCAGCGTGCGGCTGACCGGCAACTATCACGACTTCGCGTCGTTCACCAGCGACGTCGCGAACCTGCCGCGGATCGTCACGCTGCACGACGTCCGGATCGGCGCGCCGGAGCGCCAGCCGAGCAGCGCCGGCGCCGTCCGGCCGGGTGGGCCGCTGGTCATGGAGGCCACGGCGAAGACCTTCCGTTATCTCGATCCCGAAGAGGTCGCCGAGCAGCGGCGCAAGACGGCCGCGGCGAAGCAGGGCGGCAAGGGGGGCAGGAAGTGAAGACGAAAACTTGCCGGAGCGCGGCACTGGCCGCGCTGGCCGCGGCGACGCTGCTGGCCGGTTGCGGCCAAGACCGCGCCGAGCTGCAGTCCTGGATGGACGAGGTGCGCGCGACGGCGCAGCCGATCCGCCAGAAGATCGAAGAGCCGAAGCGCTTCGAGCCGTTCCGCTACGAGCGCAGCAGCGACGACGACCCATTCGCGCAGACCCGGCTGGTCGGGTTCGCGCTCGAGCTGCACGAGCAGCCGCGGCGCGGCACGCTGCAGCCCGACCTGCGCCGGCCGCGCGAACTGCTCGAGAACTATCCGCTGGACACGATCCGGATGGTCGGCCACCTGGCCAACGGACAGAACAATTTCGCCCTGCTGCAGGTCGACGACATGGTCCATCAGGCGCGTGTCGGCCAGCACGCGGGGCAGGACTTCGGCGTGATCACGCGCATCGACGAATCGGAAATCCGATTGAGGGAACTGGTACAGGACGCCGCCGGCGACTGGGTCCAGCGCGAAACGACCTTGCGTCTGCAAGAGGGGAGCAAATGAATCCGTTCACCGGCAGCCTGGCACGCGCCGCCGCCCGCAGCAGGACAGCGGTCGCCGGCGCCTGCGTCTCGATCCTTCTGGCCGGCGCACCGGCGGCGTTCGCGCAGTCGAATGCGACCCCGTCGAACGCGATCGAATCGGTCAGCAGCGCACAGCAGGGCACCTCGACCTACCTGCGCATCAAGATGAAGTCGGCACCCAGCCAGTTGCCGGCCGGATTCTCGATCGCGAACCCGCCGCGGCTCGTGCTCGATCTCGTCGACACCGGCAACGCGTCGGGCAACAACACGATCGAACTGCCCCAGGGCGACGTGCGCAGCGTCTCGATCGTCCAGTCGGGACAGCGCTCGCGCGTCGTGCTGAACCTGAAGCGCCCGCTCGTGCATTCGACGCGAATCGACGGCGACTCGCTGCTCGTCGCGCTCGAACCGACGGCGGCCGCCGCTGCCGGCGCGCCGGCGCCGTCGGCCTACAGCTTCCCGAAGGCCGCCGCGTCCGGCGCCCAGGCGTTGCGCGACATCGACTTCCGGCGCGGTCCCGGCGGCGAAGGCCGGGTCGTCGTCGACCTGTCGGACAGCGGCATCGGCGTCGACGTCCGCCAGAAGGGCGCGACGATCATCGTCGACTTCCTGAACGCGCAGTTGCCCGATTCGCTGCGCCGGCTGTACGACGTCGGCGACTTCGGCACGCCGGTGCGCGCGGTGCGCGCATTCCAGCAGGGCGACAACGCGAGGCTGGTCATCGAGCCGAGCGGCGACTGGGAGCACAACGCCTACCAGAGCGACCGGCAGTTCGTCGTCGAGGTCAAGGCCGTGCGCGAGGACCTGTCGCGGATGGCCGGGCTGCAGCCGCGCTACACCGGCGAACGGCTGTCGCTGAACTTCCAGAACGTCGAGATCCGCGCGCTGCTGCAGGTGATCGCCGACTTCACGAACCTGAACATCGTGACCAGCGATTCGGTGTCCGGCAGCCTGACGCTGCGGCTCAAGGACGTGCCCTGGGACCAGGCGCTCGACATCGTGCTGCAGTCCAAGGGGCTGGACATGCGGCGCAACGGCAACGTGATCATGGTGGCGCCGCGCGACGAGCTCGCGGCCAAGGAAAGGCTCGAGCTCGAAGCGCGCCAGGAGATCGCCAAGATCGAACCGGTGCGCACCGAAACCTTCCAGTTGAACTACCAGAAGGCCGAGGAAGTCCGCAAGCTGCTCGGCGACGACAAGCAGCGGATCCTGACCCCTCAGGGCAGCGTCGTCATCGACGAGCGCACGAACAAGGTCTTCGTGCAGGACACCGTCGCCGGGCTCGAAGCGGTGCGCAGGGTGATCGAGCAGATCGACATCCCGGTGCGCCAGGTGCTGATCGAGGCGCGCATCGTCGAAGCCGACGACCGCTTCACGCGCAATCTCGGCGTCAAGCTCGGCTACAACGACCTGCGCTCGACCGTCTACCGCACGGTGACCGATCCGAGCACCGGCAATGCGATCAACGTGCCGGTGTATGGCGCCGGTTCGCGGATCGGCGGGCAGTACGCGACGATCTCGGGCAACCTGAGCGGCGTGGCCGATCTGTCGTCGCAGATGGGCAGCGACCTGTCGGGCATCAATGCGCAGGGCCTGGGCCGGCTCACCGCGCTCGACAACACGAACTTCATCAACCTGCCGGCGGCCGCGATCTCGGGCGCGAACCCGGCGACCTTCGCGATCAGCCTGTTCGGATCGAGCCTGACGCGCTTCCTGAACCTCGAGCTGTCGGCGCTCGAGGCGGACAACCGCGGCAAGGTCGTCTCGAGCCCGCGCGTGCTGACCGCCGATCAGCGCACCGCGGTGATCGAGCAGGGCAAGGAGATTCCGTACCAGCAGGCGACGAGCAGCGGCGCGACCTCCGTCGAGTTCAAGAAGGCCGTGCTGAAGCTCGAGGTCACGCCGCAGATCACGCCCGAGGGCAGCGTGATCATGGCGGTCAAGGTCAGCCGCGACAACCCGGCCGAAGTGCTGGCCAGCGGCGTGGCGATCGATACGCGGCGCATCGAGACGCAGGTGCTCGTCGAGAACGGCGGCACCGTCGTCATCGGCGGCATCTACGAGCAGATCGAGCGCAACCAGACCAACAAGGTGCCGCTGCTCGGCGACCTGCCGGTCGTCGGCCACGCGTTCAAGAACAACACGCGGACCAACGATCGCAGCGAGCTGCTGGTGTTCCTGACGCCGCGGGTGGTGACCGATGTGGCGATGGCGCGCTGACGCGAACGCGCCGGCCGACCGGTCGCCCTGCGAAGAGTTTCCCGAATCAGACATGGAAAGGAAGAACCAGAAAATGACGTTCGAACGCATCCAGCGCATGCTCGGCTGGCTGATGGCATGCGGGCTGGCGCTGGTGGTGGCCGCCTGCGGAGGGGGAAGCGGCGCCGGGGCCGGGGGCACCGGCGACCTGGTCGGTGCGGGTCCGACGGCTGCGCAGATCATCGCAACGGCGAGTTCGCCGTCGCTGGCTTCCGACGGCTCCGGGTCGGTCACGATCACCGCCGTGGTCAAGGACGCCGACAACCGGACGATGGCCAACCAGCCGATCACCTTCGGAACGACCGATGCCGGCGCGCAGTTGAGCGTCGCCGGCAACGCGACCGACGAGAACGGTACGGCCAGCGCAACGCTGACGATCACCGACAAGGCGAACCGGATGGTTCCGGTCACCGTGACGAGCGGGACGCTGTCCAGTTCGGTGGTGGTCGACGTGGTCGGCACGGCGATCACGCTGAGCGGGCCGTCGAGCATCGTGCTGGGAGCGCCGACCTCGTATACGGTCACGCTTCGCGACTCGGGCGGCGCCGCGATCGGCAATGCGGTGGTGACGGCGTCGTCGTCGGCCGGCAATGCGATCGCTCCGGCCTCCATCACGACCGATTCCGCCGGCCAGGCGAGCTTGTCGCTGACGGGCGCGCAGCCCGGCCAGGATACGCTGACCGTCAGCGCGCTCGGCGCGAGCGCCGTCCAGGAGCTGGCGGTCTCGGGCACGCAGATCAGCTTCTCGGCTCCGGCGGCGGGGACCGAGGTGGACGTCGGCTCGTCGCAGGTGGTTCGGGTCACCTTCGTCGAGAACGGCGTCGCCCAGGCCAACGTGCCGGTCGATTTCTCGGCGACCCGCGGAACGCTGAGCGCGGCTTCGGCCACGACCAACGGGTCGGGTGTCGCCGAGGTGACGATCATCAGCGCCACCGCCGGTATCTCGACGATCTCGGCGACCGTCGGCACGGTGGTCAGCTCCCAGCGCATCGAATTCGTGTCGAGAACGCCGGACAAGATCTCGCTGCGCGCCAGCCCCCCGAACGTGCCGGTCAACCTCTCGGCCGGCGGCACCAGCTCGAGCCAGCTGATCGCCGTCGTCCGCGACGACGCCGACAACCCGGTCAAGGGGGTGCAGGTCTACTTCACGACCCCGGCGGATCCGAGCAACGGGCGGATCGAGCCCGGCTTCGCGATCACCGACAGCTCCGGCGTCGCTTCGGTGGCCTTCTTCCCGGGCGCCAACTCGACCGGCAACAACCAGATCGTTGCTCGCGCCTACCTCCCCGGCACCGGACTGCAGTCCGACACGACGCTGACCGCGATGGCGCAGGCCTTGTACGTGCGTGCCGGCACCGGTAACGAAATCACGAAGGCCAGCGCGACGACGAACGAGATGCCGTGGACCGCGCGCGTGACCGATGCCGCCGGCAGCGCGGTCTCGGGCGCCACCGTGCAGGCCTCGGTGGTCGGCGTGCGCTTCTTCAAGGGCAGCTACACCTGGGCCGGCAACAGCTGGATGCGGCATGGCGAGACCGCCGGCGATCCGCCGTTCGAATGTCTGAGCGAGGACACCAACGAGAACGGCCGCGTCGACGTCGGCGAGGACCTCGACGGCGACGGCAAGCTCGAGCCGGTCGGCATTCCGTCGGTGGTCGTGGCCAGCCCGAGGACCGATGCCAACGGCGAAGCCGCACTGTCGGTTCGCTACGAGCGCGAGTACGGCGGTTGGGTCGAGGTGCGGCTGCGCGTGACCATCACGACGATCGCCGGTACCGAAGGCGTCGACGAGCGGACCTTCGTGCTGCCGGTCCTCGCGTCGGACCTGACGAACCAGAACGCTCCCCCGCCTGGCGCGCCGTCTCCGTTCGGTCGCCTCGCCGGCTGCAGTTCTCCCGACTGATATGCTCGGGGGCGGAATGACAGCCCCCGATGAATCAGCCTCCACCGCACCGAAGCGACGATCCCGCCCCATCATCCTCGTCGGGATGATGGGCGCGGGCAAGACCACGGTCGGACGGCGCCTCGCAGCGCGGCTCGGCCGTGATTTCGTCGATGCCGACAGGGAGATCGAGGCGCGCTGCGGCGTGCCGATCGCGACGATCTTCGAGCTCGAAGGCGAAGAGGGTTTCCGTCAGCGCGAGGCCGGCCTGCTCGACGAGCTCAGCAGCCGTTCGAACCTGGTGCTCGCCACCGGCGGCGGTGCGGTGCTGCGCGCCGAGAACCGGGCGCGGCTGCGCGAGCGCGGCTTCGTCGTGTTCCTGCGGGCCGGGGCGGCGGGTCTCTGGCAGCGGCTCAAGCGCGACCGCGTGCGTCCGCTGTTGCAGACCGAGAACCCGCGCCAGCGCATCGTCGATCTGCTCGCGCAGCGCGAGCCGCTGTACCGCGAAGTCGCGCACCTGACGGTGACCAGCGGGCGGCTGCCGATCGACGCGCTCGTGACCGATATAATCGGCCGGCTGCCCGAGGATCTGCTGCCTGCCGTCCGTGTCGATGACCCTGCGTGAAATCCCCGTCTCGCTCGGCGAGCGCAGCTACCCGATCCTGATCGGCGAAGGCCTGCTGGCGCAATGCCCGCAGCTCGTCGAGCTGGCCCGTGGCCGGCAGCTCGCGATAGTGACCAACGATACGGTCGCCGCGCTTCACGAGGCGCCGTTGCGGCGGCAACTCGACGACGTGGCCGCCACGCTGATCACGATCGCGCTGCCCGATGGCGAATCGCACAAGGACTGGCCGACGCTGAACCGGATCTACGACGCGCTGCTCGGCCATCGCTTCGACCGCGGCTGCCTGCTGGTGGCGCTCGGTGGCGGCGTGATCGGCGACATGGCCGGCTTCGCCGCCGCGACCTACCAGCGCGGCGTCGACTTCGTCCAGGTCCCGACGACGCTGCTCGCGCAGGTCGACTCCTCGGTCGGGGGCAAGACCGCGATCAATCACCCGCTCGGCAAGAACATGATCGGCGCTTTCCACCAGCCGCGGCTGGTCGTCGCCGACGTGGGCACGCTGCGCACGCTGCCGCGTCGCGAGCTGTCGGCGGGGCTGGCCGAGATGATCAAGCACGGCGCGATCGCCGATCCCGGCTACCTGGCCGCGCTCGAGCGGGACATGCCGGCGCTGCTGCGCTGCGAGGCCGCGCCGATGGCGGCGGCAATCGCACGCTCGTGCGAGATCAAGGCCGAGGTCGTAGCGGCCGACGAGCGCGAGGCCGGTCGCCGCGCGATCCTGAACTTCGGCCATACCTTCGGCCACGCGATCGAAGCCGGCATGGGCTTCGGCAACTGGCTGCACGGCGAAGCCGTCGGCACCGGCATGCTGATGGCGGCCGAGCTGTCGCGCCGGCTGTCGCTGCTCGACGAAGCCGCCTGCGCCCGCCTGCACGCGGCCGTCGCGGCCGCCGGCCTGCCGCTGCGGGCGCCCGGCTGGCCGGCCGAGCGCTGGCTCGAGCTGATGAGCGTCGACAAGAAGGCCGAGCAGGGCACGCCGAAGTTCGTTCTGCTCGACGGACTCGGCGGGACGGTCGTCCGGCGCGTGCCCGAGCCGCTGCTCGTCGAAACCTTCGCAGCCTGCGCGGGCCCGGGAGGCCCGACGGATCGCGAAGCCGGTCCGCACGCAGGCCCGGCCGGCGGCTGAGGCGTCGCGATGCTCGCGCCGCGCGCCGAATACGCGGCCGACCCGGATCGCAGTCGCGGCCGCCGGTTCGCCGAGCCGGGTTCGCCGACGCGCAGCGAGTTCCAGCGCGACCGGGACCGGATCGTCCACTGCACGGCGTTTCGTCGGCTCGAATACAAGACGCAGGTTTTCGTCAACCACGAGGGCGACCTGTACCGAACGCGGCTCACGCATTCGCTCGAGGTCGCGCAGATCGCGCGCTCGGTGGCGCGCTGTCTCGGCCTCGACGAGGATCTGGTCGAGGCGATCGCGCTGGCCCACGACCTCGGCCATACCCCTTTCGGACACGCGGGCCAGGACGCACTGAACGAGTGCATGAAGCCCTGGGGCGGATTCGAGCACAACCTGCAGTCGCTTCGCGTCGTCGACGAGCTCGAGCAGCGCTATGCCGTGTTCGACGGCCTGAACCTGTGCTTCGAGACGCGCGAGGGCATCCTCAAGCACTGTTCTCCGGCCAATGCGCGCAAGCTCGGCGAGCTCGGCGAGCGCTTCCTCGCCGGCCGCCAGCCCTCGCTCGAGGCGCAGGTCGCGAACCTGGCCGACTCGATCGCCTACGACAATCACGACATCGACGACGGGCTGCGCTCCGGCCTGCTGAGCCTCGAAGCGCTGGCCGGAATCCGGTTGTTCGGCCGCCACCACGATGCCGCGCTGCGCGCGCACCCGGGGCTGTCGGGCCGGCGACTGATCCACGAGACGATCCGCCGGATGATCGGCGAGCTGGTCACCGACCTGATCGGCGAGACGCGCCGCCGCATCGCCGAGGCCGGCGTACGCTCGATCGATCAGGTGCGCGAGGGGCCGGCGCTGGCTGCGTTCTCGCCGCCGATGCGCGAGCAGGCGACGCAGCTCGAGCGCTTCCTCAACGCCGAGCTGTACCGACACGAGCGCGTGTCGGCCGTGATGTCGCGGGCCCGGGCGATCGTGGCCGAACTGTTCGAGCGCTACCGCAGCGATCCGGCGCTGCTGCCCGACGAGCACCGCGACCGGGTCTCGGTGCTGGGCGAGCGGGCGATCGCCGACTACATCGCCGGGATGACCGATCGGTTCGCGGTCCGCGAGCATGCGCGGCTCACGGGCTCGCCATGGAACGACCCCGGGGCCGGCGTGCTCGGCGGGGCCAGCGAGGCCGCACCGTAGCGGTGCGCGATGCGGGCCGGGCGCTCGCGATTGGTGCGCCGAGCCCGCTCTCGCACCCGCTTGGTGCGACTCGAACCGGGCCCGCCGTCCCGGTCGAATGCCGCGCTGCAGTGCGATTTTGCTGCGATGCAGAAATGAGGCCCCATCCGGCACGCTTGCTGCTTATACTGGGAGGTTCTACTGCGCGCTTCCCTCGCGCCCAGCCGGAACCTGCCTGCGGCGACGATGATCCCGCTCCGATCCGCAGGCTGTCGCACAGCACGGATTCTGGAGTTCATCGATGGATGCCAAGCACGGCCTTTACGACCCGGCCAACGAGCACGATTCCTGCGGCGTGGGCTTCGTTGCACACATCCAGGGCAAGAAGAGCCACCGGATCATCGAGCAGGGCCTGCAGATCCTGTTCAACCTCGACCATCGAGGGGCGGTCGGCGCCGATCCGCTGATGGGCGACGGCGCGGGCATCCTGATCCAGGTTCCCGACCAGTTCTTTCGCGAGGAAATGGCCAAGGCCGGCGTCGTGCTGCCGCCGGCGGGCGAATACGGCGTAGGCATGGTGTTCCTGCCCAAGGAACACGCATCGCGGCTGGCCTGCGAGCAGGAGCTGGAACGGGCGGTGCGCGCCGAGGGCCAGCAGCTGCTGGGCTGGCGCGACGTGCCGGTCGACCGCGAAATGCCGATGTCGCCCGCGGTGCGCGCCAAGGAGCCGGTGATCCGGCAGATCTTCATCGGGCGCGGTCCCGACGTCATGGTGACCGATGCGCTCGAGCGCAAGCTCTACGTGATCCGCAAGACGGCCAGCCACGCGATCCAGCAGCTCGGGCTCAAGCACGGGCGCGAGTACTTCGTGCCGTCGATGTCGGCGCGCACCATCGTCTACAAGGGACTGCTGCTCTGCGAGCAGGTCGGCCGCTACTACCGCGACCTGCAGGATCCGCGCGTCGTGTCGGCGCTGGCCCTCGTGCACCAGCGTTTCTCGACGAACACCTTTCCCGAGTGGCCGCTCGCGCACCCGTACCGGCTCGTCGCGCACAACGGCGAGATCAACACCGTCAAGGGCAACTACAACTGGCTGCGCGCGCGCGAGGGCGTCATGCGCTCGGCCGTGCTCGGCACCGACCTCGAGAAGCTCTACCCGATCGTCTACCGCGGCCAGTCGGACACCGCCA
>JAAZBL010000137.1 GCA_012513825.1 Limnobacter sp.
CGCACCCACGGCGTCGTCACGACGCGCTCGGCTCCGTAGTCCTCGGGCCTGACGCCGATCTCCTCGTCTTCGAGGTAACAGGCGGGATCCTCGGCCCACGTGTCGCCGGTGACCTGCTGCGCGCGCACGCGCGAGTTGCCGTTGCAGATCGACAGGTAGCGACAGGCGCCGCAGCGGCCGCCGACCTGCCGCGGATGCTGCTTGAGCCCGGCCATCAGCGGATTCGACAGGTCGTTCCAGATCTCGCCGAACGGCCGCTCTCGAACGTTGCCGATCGGCACGTGCCACCACATGGTGTCCGGATGCACGATGCCGAGGTTGTCGATGTTCGCGACGTTGACGCCGCTCGCGTTGCCGCCCCATTGCCGCAGCTTCCCCTCGATGTGCTCGGCACGGTCGGGAAAGCGGCGTCGCACCCAGTGCAGCATGAAGACGCCGTCGGCATCGTTGTTGCCGGTGACGAACTCCTTCTCGATGCCGCGCCGGTGCAGCTTCAGACAGGTCTCGAACAGCAACTCCATCGCCTCGCGCGTCGTTCGGTGGCGGGCGTCGCTGGCGCGATGCTTGTTGCCGCGACCGGCGTAGTTCAGGTGCGAGAAGTAGAACTTGTCGATGCCCTCGTCTTCGACGAGCTGCAGCAGTGCCGGCAGGTCGTGCGCGTTGTGCTCGGTCATCGTGTAGCGCACGCCGACCTTGATCCCGCGCTGCTGGCACAGCCGTATGCCAGCCATCGAGGCGTCGAAGGCGCCCTTCTTGCGACGGAACAGATCGTGCGTCTGCGCGATGCCGTCGAGGCTCACGCCGACGTAGTCGAATCCGGTATCGACGATCGCGTCGATGTTCGTCTCGTCGATCAGCGTGCCGTTGCTCGACAGGCCGACGTAGAAGCCGCGCGCCTTCGCCCGGCCCGCGATCTCGAAGATGTCCGGCCGCATCAACGGCTCGCCGCCCGACAGGATCAGCACCGGCACTCGCGCCGCCTCGAGATCGTCCATCACGCGGAACACTTCGGCGGTCGACAGCTCGCCCGGGAAGTCGGTGTCGGCCGAGATCGAGTAGCAGTGCTTGCAGGTCAGGTTGCAGCGCCGGATCAGGTTCCAGATGACGACCGGCCCGGGCGGATTGCGACGCGGCAGCACCGGGGTCGGCCGGTCGAGCTCGCGGATGAACTGGGAGATGCGGAACATGGGAATGAATCCTCTTCGATTGGGACCGCCGGTCCTCAGGGACCGGCGGCGAGCCGCAGCCCGGTCTTCTTCAGGATGGCAGACGAAAAGAGCACGTCGCGCCCGCGGCAGGCGCCGGCGAATTCGTCGTTCAGGAGCGCCTCGATTCGTGCAACCTGCTGCAGCGCGCCTTCGCGGCTCGTCGAATGGACCATCGCGAACAGGTTGTACGGCCAGTCCGGAAGCCGGCGCGGGCGCCGGTAGCAGTGGGTGACGAAATCGAGCGCCCCGATCCGTGCGCCGACCGCATCGACGCGGGCATCGTCGATGTCCCAGACGCTCATGCCGTTGGCCGTGTAGCCGAGCGCGTAGTGGTTCGGCACCGCACCGATCCGGCGCACCACGCCGCGTTCGAGCATCGCCCCGAGTCGCGCGCGGACCTCGGCTTCTTCGGCACCCAAGCGCGCGGCGATCTCGGCGTACGGGCGCGTCACCAGCGGCAGGCCTTCCTGCGTGGCGAGCACGATGCGGCGATCGAGTTCGTCCATCAGGCCTCCAGCCTCATCCCGACGAAGAACTCGCGCTCCTTCGGAAAGCGCAGGACCGGCAGGCCGACGGCGGCCTCGATGCGCGAGGCGACGTCCTCGATGCCGGCCGGCGTGGCGGTCGCGATCACGAACCACATGTTCAGCCTGTGTTCGCGTCGGTAGTTGTGCGCCACTTCGGGAAACGCGTTGACCGCTTCGACGACGCGCTGCCAGTCGGACTCGGGCACAGCGATCGCCGCGAGGCAGAAGGCACCGCCCATGCGTTCGGCATCGAACATCGGGCCGAAGCGGCTCAGCACCCGATCGTCGAGCATCCGGCGCAGCCGCGCGATGACTTCCCCTTCGGACAGTCCGAGCGACATGCCGACCTCGAGATACGGACGTTCGGACAGCGGGAAACCGCCCTGCAGCATGTTGACCAGGCGCCGGTCGGTCTCGTCGAGGTTCGCGGCCGCCTGGCCCTGCCGGCGCCGGCGCCCGCCGCCCGGCGCTGCCGGCACGGCATCGACGCGGGTTCGCGCGTGTTCGGGAAGGGCTCGCTCAGGCATGCGCACCTCGCCCCGCGGTTGCGTTCGTTGCGCGCGAGCGCTTCGGCGCAGGCGCCGGCAACAGGCGCGCTCCGCGCTGCTTGAAGCGCCGGCCGCTGAACAGCACCGCATGCGCAAAGTCGTCGAGCCCGAGGCGGGCGGCGATCTCGGTGCGCGTGGCCAGCACCGCTTCGCGCGCGCTGCCGTGGATCATGCAGAACAGGTTGTACGGCCAGTCGGGCAGCACGCGCGGGCGCCGGTAGCAGAGCGTGACCGCGGGTTCGCGCGCCAGCCGGCGTCCGACTTCGCCGACCCGCTCGTCGGGCACGTCCCAGACGCACATTGCGTTGGCGCCGATCCCCAGCTCGTGATGGCGCACGACGACGCCCCAGCGCCTGATCAGCCCGCTGGCCTGCGCGTCGGCGATCGTCTCGATCACCCGGGTCTCGCTCGCGCCGATGCGCCGACCCAGTTCGGCGTACGGCGTGCCGACGATCGCCAGGCCCTCCTGTGCAGCGCCGAGCACGCTCAGTTCGGTATCCGACAACGACCGTGACGCGATGCTCGCGCCGGCGCGATCGATCGCCGGTCGGACCGCGCGAGCCGGCCGCGCGCCGAGGTCGAAGCCCAGGTCGATGTGGTATTCCTCGAGCAGAGGCAGTACCAGCATCGGACAGCGGATCTCGTCCTGCAGGCCCTCCAGCGTCGAGGACAGTGCCTGCGCGTCGACGGCGCCGGCCACGAACCACAGGTTGAAGCGGTGCTCGCGTTCGTAGTTGTGGTTCACGCCGGGTTCGGCACTGACCCGGGTCGCGACCTCGACCAGGCGTTCGTCCGGCACCGCCATGGCGACCAGCGCGCTGGCGCCGATCCGGCGCGGAGCGAAGACCGCACCGATCCGGCTGACGATGCCGCGACGCTGCCAGTCGCGAAACGCGGCCAGCACCTCGGCTTCGCTGCGTCCGACGCTGGCTGCCAGCGTGGCGAACGGACGCGACTCGAGCGGGAAGTCGCGCTGCCAGTCGTTGAGCAGGCGGAATCCGGCATCGTCGACTCCGGGCGGAAGCACGGCGGCGCGCGGCATCGCGATCAGAATCCGATGCGCGACGCGCGGCTGGTGAAGAAGATGCCGCTCGGGTTGTGCGCGCTCAGCGTGGTCAGCGGCTCGCGTGTGCGCGTGTCGTAGACGACGACCTTGTCGTCGTCGCGGGCCGACACCCAGACATGCTCGCCCTTCGGCGTGAACTCCATGTGCAGCACGGCGCGCCCGGGCTCCAGCGTGTCGACGACCCGGTTCTCCAGCGTGTCGATCACCTGCACGGCGGCGTTGTCCGGGAACGCGAAGTTGACCCAGACTTCGCGCCCGTCGGGCCGCGCCATCACGAACACCGGCTGGCTCTTGACCGGGATCCGCGCGACCTCCCGCCAGTCGCTGGTGTCGACGACCAGCACCTCGTGCCGGCCGATCGCCGGCAGGTAGGCGCGTCCGCCGGCGATGGCCCAGCCGCGCAGGTGGGGCATCTTGTAGACCGGCAGCGGCGTGGTGCCGCGTCCATAGCCGTCGAGGATGCGGCGCACGCCCTTTTCCGGGCGCCAGAGGTCGAGCATCGCCAGGCCGTCTTCGCCGAACAGGCCGGCGATGTAGTAGCGGCCATCGGGCGTGACCAGCGCGTCGTAGGGCTGGCGTCCCGCCGGGAAGCGCTCGGTGCGCGGGCGCGACGGATCGGACAGGTCGGTGACGCGGATCTCGCCGGCGTCGAACAGCGAATAGACGAAGCGGTTGCCGGGCAGGTCGGCCAGGCCGACGACCTTCGAGCGCTGGCCCTCGTTGCCATACTCGGCCGGCACGTCGGCCAGCAGTTCGAGCGTCTCGGCGTCGAAGGCCTTGATGCCGCCGGGTTCGTAGTTCTGCACGACGACCATGCGGCCGTCCTGCGAAATCGCGCCGCCGATCGCGTTGCCGGACTGGATCACGCGGGCGACGACGCGGGCGCTCAGCAGGTCGACCTTGCTGAGCCCGCCGTCGCGGCCGAAGACGTAGGCGTAGCGGGCGTCGCGCGAGAACACGACCGATGCGTGCGACAGGTCGCCGAGACCGTCGACGCGGGCCAGCGCTGTGCGGCCGCTGGTCTCGACGACGCTGAGCTGCCCGCTCGCTCGTTCGATGACGACGCCCAGGTCGCCGGTGCCGCGCGCGACCGGGGCCGCATCGCCGGCGGACGAGCCCGAAAGCGACGCACAGCCGGCCAGCCACACGGCCGCCACCAGGGAGGCGACCGCGACCGTGATATACCTGCTCGACGAATTACCGAGCGACGACATCACCGCTCCGCGATCGGCAGTTCGGGAAAGCCCTTGACCAACTCGCGCACGATCCATTGCGCCTCGTCCTCGTTCATGAACCGGCTCCAGCCGGGCATCGCCGACCCCGGCCTGCCCTGCATCACGGTAGCGACCAGCGAGTCGAACGGCTTGTCGGCCAGGTCCTTCGGCAGAAGGGCCGGCCCGAGGCCGCCCGACAGAGAAAGGCCGTGACAGGAGCCGCAATCCTGCCGCACCATCGTAACCAGTTCGCGCGCGCGTGCGGGCTCCGGCTGGAATGAATCGTTGCGATCGGGTGCCGCCTGCCCCCCTGCCGGCCACGGCGCGGCGATCATCATTGCGCACAGGATGGCCAGTGGAGCGATCGGAGAGGAGTGCTTGTCGGCCCTGGCGGCTGGCTTCTTCTCGGGCCTGGAGGATCTCATGATTCGAGGATGCGACACGGCTTCGCAAGGCTCCTTGATGCGAGTCAACGGCGTCGCCTCGGCCACCGAGGCGAACGTGCCACCGGGCTCCATTCTGGACTTAAATGAGGCCGGTCCGGCGATGCGTCATGCCCGCATGCAGGTCGCCGGCAAGGCCTAGGAACAGAACAATGACTGTCGAGCTATTGGCGCGCGCTCTCGCGATCCCCTCCGTACCGGCTCCCGAACGGCATCGAGACGCTGCCGACGGCAGCAGCGAGCCCTGTAGACCGCGCGGCCGCGTCAGCCTCGTCGGCGCCGGGCCCGGCGATCCAGAGCTGCTCACGCTGCGCGCAGCGCGCCGCATCGCCGAAGCCGACGTGATCGTCTACGACAACCTCGTCGGCAACGGCATCCTCGAGCTCGCCCGCCCGGCGGCACGGCTGATCTACGCCGGCAAGCAGGCCGGCCGGCACGCGCTGCCGCAGGCCGAGATCAACCGGCTGCTCGTCGAGCTCGGCAGCGAAGGCCTCGACGTCGTGCGGCTCAAGGGCGGCGATCCGTTCATCTTCGGGCGCGGCGGCGAGGAGATGCAGGAACTCGTCGCGCAGGGCATCGCCTGCGAGGTCGTGCCGGGGGTCACGGCTGCGGCCGGAATGGCGGCCGCCACCGGCATCCCGCTGACGCACCGCGATCATGCGCAGAACGTCGTGCTGGCCACCGGGCACCTGAAGGACGGCACCGTCTCGCTCGACTGGGAGTGCCTGGCCCGGCCGCGCCAGACGATCGTCATCTACATGGGCCTGGGCGCGCTCGAAATCATCTGCCGGGAGCTGATCGCGCACGGCCTGCCGGCTGCGACGCCGGGCGCCGTCGTCCACGCAGCGACGACCCCCGGACAGCGGATCGTGACCGGACCGCTCGCCACGCTGCCCGAGCAGGTTCGCTCGGCCGGGCTGGGCACCCCGAGCCTGATCGTGATCGGCACCGTCGTCGATCTGCATCCGCTGCTGATGCGCCAGCCGGAGCCGGCCGCCGCCAGCCTCTGACCGTTGCGCTGCCACCCGGGCGCCTTCGACGGCGCTCCGGACGGCGCAGCGTGACGGATTCCCTTCGCCTGCCGGCGCCGTCGTCCGATGATGCGCCGAGGGTCGATTTCGGCCCTCGCCATCGGCAGACTGACGGAAGCAAGCATGTCCCTCGACGATCGCGATCATCGCCCGGCCGGCGCGCCGCGATTCGCCCGGCCGAAATGCCGCGACGCGGCCGCCGCTCGACTGCAGGCGTTCTGCCTGCTGCAATCGATGCTGCTCGCGCTGGCCGCGCTGCTCGGCTACCTGGCTTCGCTGCAGCAGATCGCAGCCCCGCTGCGCTTCGGCTGCGGCGTGGCGGCGCTGCTGTTCGCCGGCGCCGCACTGTCGGCGCTGTGGCGTGTCAACAATCGCTTCAACGAGGAGTGGCTGGGCGCCGTGCTCCCGCGCGACCGGCGCAACCGCGGCTGACGCGGGCGCCGTCGGCCGCCCTGCGCCACCGGCCGCCCTGGGCAGCTCCCCGGCCGGCTGCTTCGGCGGGCACTTATACTTCGGTGCTCGGCAAGTCCGGAGTCGGCAAGGAGCGACGCGTGAAACTGAAGATGGCGGAGAACTCGCTGTTCGCGATCCTGCTGCGCTCGTCGTGGTGGATCAGCGTTGCGATCGCCGCCGGCATCGTCGTCGTGGCCGGCGCGCTGCTGCCGACCGACTACAGGATCTTCGGCCCCTTCACCGCGCTGCCCTTCGCGGTCATCGCCGCCGTCGCCGGCTGGCGACAGTTCAAGGCGCCGAGTCCGGCCCGGATCGAGCAGACCGTCGAGACGCTGCGCACGCTGACCTGGCCGATCCTCTGCGAGGAACTCGAAGCGGCGCTGCGCCGTGATGGCTGGGTGGTCGCTCCGGTGAAGACGCCGGGCGCGGACTTCGCGCTGTCGCGCGGCGGGCGCCGCAGCCTGCTGGCCTGCAAGCGCTGGAAGGTCGCACGTACCGGCGTCGAGCCGCTGCGCGAGCTGCGTGCGGCCATGGACGCCGACGACGCACACACCGGGATCTACGTCTCCGTCGGCGAAGTCACCGACAAGGCGCGGCAGTACGCCGCGGCCAACGAGATCAGCCTGATGCAGGGCCCGGCACTGGCGGCGCTGATGCCCGGACTCGGCCGACAGCGCGCATCGCGCGGAAGCTGACCGGGCCGACGGATGTGAAGCGAACCGTGCTGACGATCGTCCTCAGTTCGCTGGCCACGCTGGTCGTCGTGCTGCTGGTGCTCAATCTTTCGGCGGGCGAGAAGCAGATCGAGCACCGCCTGGCGCGCGAATACACGACCGAAGACCCGCAGTTCCGGCGTTCGCTCGGCGCGCTGCTCGGCCCGCCGCTGGTCTCGGGCAACCGGGTCGAGGTCCTCGTCAACGGCGACCGCATCTTCCCTGCGATGCTCGACGCCATCCGTGGCGCGCGCCAGACGATCACCTTCGAGACCTATATCTACTGGTCGGGCACGATCGGACGCGAGTTCGCCGACGCGCTGATCGAACGCGCCCAATCCGGCGTCGCGGTCCACGTGCTGCTCGACTGGGTCGGCAGCGCGAAGATGGAGCAGCACCTGATCGACGAGATGCAGACGGCAGGCGTCGAGATCGAACGCTTCCACAAGCCTTCGGGCGTGACGCTGTCCAAGCTCAACAATCGCACGCACCGCAAGCTGCTGATCGTCGATGGCGCCGTCGGATTCACCGGCGGCGTCGGCATCGCCGACATCTGGCGCGGCGATGCGCAGGACGAAGACCACTGGCGCGATACCCATTTCCGGGTGACGGGGCCGGTCGTCGCCCAGATCCAGGCGGTCTTCATGGACAACTGGATCAAGGCGACCGGGCGCGTGCTCCACGGCGAAGCGTATTTTCCGGCGCTGCGCGCGCAAGGCGAACACCTGGCGCAGATGTTCAGCAGCTCGCCGACCGGCGGCAGCGAGAGCATGCACCTGATGTACCTGATGGCGATCACCGCGGCGCAGCGGAGCATCGACCTGTCGAGTGCCTACTTCGTGCCCGACGAGTTGACGGTGCAGGCGATGATCGCGGCCGCCAGGCGCGGCGTACGGATCCGGATCATCACGCCCGGCCAGATCATCGACGCCGAGGTCGTGCGCAAGGCCTCGCGCGCCCAGTGGGGCCGCCTGCTCGAGGCCGGCGTCGAGATCTCCGAGTATCAGCCGACCATGTACCACTGCAAGGTCATGATCGTCGATTCGCTGCTGGTCTCGGTCGGCTCGACGAACTTCGACAACCGCTCGTTCCGCCTCAACGACGAAGCGAACCTGAACGTGCTCGACTCGGAGTTCGCGCTTCGCCAGGTCGAGATCTTCGAGGCGGACCTCGAACGCTCGCGCCGGATCACGCTCGAACAGTGGCAGCAGCGACCGCTGCGCGAGAAGCTGCTGGAGCGCCTCGCCTCGCTGCTGCGTTACCAGTTGTAGGCGGTCGAAGCGAGCCGGTCGACCGAAGCGGGACTCAGCTCCGGTACAGCTTGCCGTCGTGGATCCGCACCCGCTCGCCGACCTGCACGCCGAACAGGTCGCTGTAGTCGAAGGTGCGCAGGTCGCCGCGATCGGTGAGCACCTCGATCCGGTAGATCCGGCCGCTGACCGCCGGGGCCGGGCCGGCGAGCGCGTCGCGGCGGACCTCGTTGCCGATCAGCGTGATGCTGCGAACGATGCCGAGTTCGCTGTAGCTGGCGGTATTCGGCGTCGGAACGACGGGCTCGGGCGGACTCGTCGTGTACGGAGCGCAGGCCGCCAACATCAGCGGCACTGCGATCGCCGCGCCCAGTGTTCGAGCTTTCATTCGATGCTCCTCGACGTTCGGCTAGGGTATCTCCGTAAGGCAAACCGGAGGCCCGAGGAGCACGCCGCTCAATGTCGGTCGCTGAGGATCCGGCTCAACAGCATCCCGCCGAGCACCGCGACGCCGACCGACGCGATCGGGTGGTTGCGGATGCAATCGCGCGTCGCCGTCAACCATTGATCCTGGACTTCGGCGATGTGATCGGCCTGCGAATACGCGCGCGAACTCGCGTCTTCGATCCGGCTGCGCACGCGCTCGACGGCGGGCGTGGCCCGCTCGGCCATCCGGTCCACTGCCCGGTGCGCGGTCTGCGCCATGCGATCGACGATCTCGGCTCCGCGGTCCCGGCCGCTCTCCCCGCTCGATGCGTTCGCCGCGGCATCGTCACGGTCTGCGCCGGCCATCGATTCCGAAGTGGGAAAGGGGTTGTTCGTCGAATTCATGTCGGCTCCGAAAGGTAAATGGCGTTGCGGCCCGCCGCTGTCCGGCAGCGTGCGGCCTGCGGTACTTCGCGTGCTTACCGCTGCGATTGAACAGGGCAAGCGCGCGCAGCGCAAGCCGCGTGCCCGCTTCCCGCGTTCAGCCGACGCGGATCGAGCGCGAATTGCGGATGTCCAGCCGCATCGAACTCTTCATCAGCGTGAGCGCGTTGACGTTGCGCTCGGCGGTGATCGAAGCCACGCAATCGGCCGGCACGACGACCTCGAGCCCGCGCACATGCGCATCGGTCGCGCTGGCCAGCACGCAGGCATCGCCGGCGACGCCGGTGATGATCGTTCGCCGTACGCCGAGCTGCTCGAGCAGGATCGCGAGCGGCGTCGCGAAGAAGGCCGAATGCCGCGGCTTGAGCACCGTGTAGTCGTCTTCTTCGGGCGCCAGTTCGGCCGTCAGCGGCGCACCGAGCGAAGACTCGGCGCTGCACATCGCGACGATCTCGCGAAATTCCGAGTGCCAGTGCGTGAAGTTGTCGTTGACGTAGATCACCGGAACGCCGGCCGCCTTCAGCCGCCGCTTCAGCGCGGCGATCCGGCGCGCCGCGGGCAACGCCTGCTCGAGCAACTGCCGACCCTCGGGAAAGTCGAGCAGGTTGATCATGTCGACGATGAGCAACGCGGTTTCCGCGCGCTTCGGCTCGGACCGGGCGTCCTTCGTGGCCGCCGCGGCACGATTCCGGCCGGTGCCTTTGGTGGCCCTGCCGGCCCTTTTCGCGCCGCTCACTCGCGCGGGGGGCCGGAAATCCGGCTGCGACGGCGCGTGACGACGACGGGGGCCGGCGCCTTGCGCGGCTGCGGCGCCGCGCCCATCGGCTCGTCGGCGCGGTCGCGCGCCAGCGGCGCCGGGAAGCGCCCGGAACCGGGACCCCGCTGCGAACGCTCGCCCGACGGCGCACCGCGGGGCCGTCCGCGCGGCCGGCTCTCCGACGGCTGCACCGAACTGACCGCGTGGTGGTACAGCAGCAGCGCGCCGCCCTCGGTCTGCAACAGCAGCGAACGACCGTCGAAGGACTGGATGCGGCCTTGCAGCCTCGTTCCGGTCACCAGATAGACGTCGACGCGCGTGTGTTCCCGACGCAGCCGATTGAGCATCGTGAACTGCGCGTTCTCGGTGCGAGATCGCGAGGATCGCGCCGCGCCCGACGGCGTCTTTGCCTCTGAATCAGCCATGGCGCGATTCTATTACTCATTTGTAGCCGGGACGATGGGGTGGGCAACCCGCAGGCACGCCGAGGCTAAACTTCGTCCATTCCGAGACGAGGACACGGGGAGCAGCAAGCCATGAGCATGCCAGCCATCGCGATCCACCGGCGCTGGCCCGGGAGCGCATCGGCGCTGGCCATCGCCTTGTCGTCGCTGTGCCTGGCCATGCCCGCCGATGCCGGCGCCGGCGGCGGCGCGCCGGCCGGCGACGAACGGGCCGACGAGCGGCGCGCGATGGTCGACGAAATCGCCGAGGACGCGCGCCGCACGAGCTCGTGGACCGGTCGCGCGAGCTTCGACGAACGTGTGATGGCGGCGATCGCACGAGTGCCGCGCCATCGCTTCGTGCCTGCGGATCTCGCCCATGCTGCCTACCGCAACCGTCCGCTGCCGATCGGCGGCGGCCAGACGATCTCGCAGCCTTACATCGTCGCGCTGTCGACAGAGCTGATCGAACCGCGTCCCGGGCACGTCGTGCTCGAGGTCGGCACGGGGTCCGGCTATCAGGCGGCCGTGCTCGCCGAGCTCGTGCGGCGCGTTCATTCGATCGAGATCGTCGAGTCGCTGGGCCGCGAGGCGGCGCAGCGGCTGGCGGAACTCGGCTACGACAACGTCGAGCTCAGGATCGGAGACGGCTACCAGGGATGGCCCGAAGCCGCACCGTTCGACGGAATCGTCGTCACCGCCGCGGCGCCCGAGGTGCCCGAAGCGCTCGTCGCGCAGCTCAAGCCCGGTGGCCGGATGGTGATTCCGATCGGACCGAGCTTCGGCAACCAGGAACTGCTCTTGATCGAGAAGCAAGCCGACGGCAGCGTCGAACGGCGTACCGTGCTGCCGGTACGCTTCGTGCCGATGACCGGCGAGGCGCAGGACACCCGCAAGGAGAAAAGAAGATGAACGAAGCCAAGGCCGGTTTCGAGACGATCGACTACGCGGTCGCCGACAACGTCCTGACGATCACGCTGAATCGTCCAGACAAGCTGAACGCCTTCACCGGCGAGATGGCGCTCGAGCTGATCGAGGCCTTCGATCGCGCCGATGCCGACGACGAGGTGCGTGCGATCGTCGTGACCGGTGCCGGCCGCGCCTTCTGCGCCGGCGCCGACCTGTCGGCCGGCGGCAAGACCTTCGACTACGAGGCGCGCGACGATCGACCCGACAAGCAGGGTTCGGCGGTCAGGGCCGACGGCAGCATCGACTGGAGCCACCCGTCGGTACGCGACGGCGGCGGCCTCGTGACCCTGCGAATCTACGAATGCCTGAAACCGGTCATCGCGGCGGTCAACGGCCCGGCGGTCGGCATCGGCGCGACGATGCTGCTGCCGATGGACATCCGGCTCGCCGCCGACTCCGCACGGATCGGCTTCGTCTTCGCACGTCGCGGAATCACGCCGGAAGCCTGCTCGTCGTGGTTCCTGCCGCGACTGGTCGGGGTCTCGAAGGCGCTCGAGTGGACGTTCACCGGCCGCGTGATGCCGGCCCGGGAGGCACTCGACGGCGGCCTCGTCAGCGGCCTGTACGCGCCCGACGAGCTGCTGCCGGCAGCGCGGGCGCTGGCGCGCGAGATCGTCGACAACTCGGCTCCGGTCTCGGTCGCGTTGACCCGGCAGATGATCTGGCGCATGGTCGGCGCCGACCACCCGATGGAGGCGCACAAGATCGACAGCCGTTCGATCTACGCGCGCGGCCGTGCCGACGACGTTCGCGAAGGCGTGACCGCCTTCCTCGAGAAGCGCCCTGCCCGTTTCTCGAACCGCGTGTCGACCGACATGCCCGAGTTCTTCCCATGGTGGAAGGAACGCAGGTACGAGTGAATACGAACGCAAACACGAGTGGAGGAGATCGATGCGCATCCTGGTGACCGGCGCGGCCGGATTCATCGGAACCCGGTTGAGCGCGGCGCTGCTGTCGCGCGGGCTGACCGATTCGAGCGGACGCCCGGCCGCCATTCGCGAACTGACGCTGGCCGACCGCAGCCCGCCGGTCTGCAGCGATCCCCGTGCGCGCTGCATCGCGCTCGACGTCGCGGATCCGTCGGCGCTGGAGTCCGCTTTGCGCGAGGGCTTCGACAGCGTATTCGCGCTCGCCGCCACGCTGACCGTCGACGCCGAAACCAACTTCGCGCACGGTCTCGACGTGAACCTGCGCGGCCTGCTCGCGCTGCTCGAAGCCTGCCGCCGCAGCGGCAAGGCGCCGCGACTCGTCTTCGCCAGTTCGCTGGCGGCTTTCGGCGGACCGCTGCCCGAGACCGTCGACGACCACCTGCAACTGACGCCGCAGACCTCGTACGGCACGCAGAAGGCGATCGGCGAATTGCTGGTCAACGACTATTCGCGCCACGGTTTCATCGACGGTCGCAGCCTGCGCCTGCCGATCGTCATGGTGCGGTCGAGCGCCGCGCGCGGCGACGGCAGCGGCACCGGCTCGGGTCCGCGCGCTGCGCAACCCGCCGCGCCGACCGTATCGGGGGCGATCGCCGCGCTCGTCGCCGACCGGCTCGCCGGTCGCGACGTGACCTGCCCGTTGGCACCGGACACGCGCATTGCCGCGGTTTCCGTCGACCGTGTCGTCGACGCGCTGATCGCGATCCACGACGCGCCGGCCAGCGCGTTCGGCCATACCCGGTCGATGAACCTGCCGGCCCTGAGCCTGACGCTGGCCGAACTCGCCGAAGCCACCGACCGGGCAGCGCTCCGTCTCGGTGTCCGCAGCGGTGCCGTGGACTGGGCTCCCGAGCCCCGCTTCCAGACGGCCGTCGACCAGTGGCCGCGCCGCTTCGTCTCGCAGGCGGCCGAACGCCTGGGCATCCGCAGCGATGCCTCGGCCGACGAGATCGTCGACGGCTACATCGGCCAGACGCCCGGACTCGCGAAGGCCGTAGCGGCCGCGACCGAGGTGCCGCGATGAGCGTCGACACCTGCATCGTCGGCGCCGGCTCGTCGGGCGTGGCCGTTGCCAAGGCGCTGCTTCAGCGGGGCCTGGCCTTCGACTGCTTCGAGAAGGGCTCGGACATCGGCGGCATGTGGCGCTACCAGAACGACAACGGAATGTCGTCGGCCTACCGAAGCCTGCACATCGACACCAGCCGCAAGAGCCTCGGCTATCCGGACTTTCCGATCCCGGACCACATGCCGGACTTCCTGTCGCACGAGCAGACGCTGCAGTACCTCGAGGCTTACGCCGACCATTTCGGCGTGCGCGAACGGATCACGTTCCGCAGCGAGGTCCGGCGGGTCGAACCGATGCACGGCGGCGGTTGGCGAGTCACGCTGGCCAGCGGCGAGGCGCGCGAGTACCGGTCGGTCGTCGTCGCCAACGGTCACCTGTGGGACCCGAGGATGGCCGAGTTCCCGGGGCGCTTCGACGGCACGGTCATGCACTCGCATCACTACCGCACGGCCGATCCGTTCCGCGATCAACGCGTGCTGGTCGTGGGGATCGGCAACTCGGCCGTCGACATCGCGGTCGACCTGTGCCGCCAGGCGAAAAGCGTGCACTTGTCGACCCGGCGCGGCGCGTGGGTGATGCCGAAGTACATCATGGGTATCCCGACCGATCGCTGGGGCGCGTTCCTGACGCGCCACTTCCGGCTGCCGACGCCGGTCACGCGGGCGATCATCGGCAAGCTGATGTTCGTCGCGGTCGGCAACCAGGAGCGCTATGGCGTGCCGAAGCCGCGGCACCCGATCTGGCGCGAGCATGCCTGCGTCAGCCAGGACCTGCTGCCCAACGTCGGGCATGGCCGGATCCGGATCAAGCCGAACGTCCGCGAGCTGCGCGGCGCCGAGGTGGCCTTCGACGATGGCAGCGTCGAAGCCTTCGATGCGATCGTCATGGCGACCGGCTACCGGACCAGCTTTCCGTTCCTCGATCCGTCGGTCTTCGAGGTCCGCGACAACGACGTGTCGCTGTATCGCCGGATCCTGCCGCCCGAGCGGCCCGGCCTGTACTTCGCCGGGCTCGTGCAGCCGATCGGACCGACGATCCCGCTGGTCGAGATCCAGGCGCGCTGGCTCGCCGCCGTGCTGGCCGGCGACATCGCGCTGCCGGACCGGGCCGCGATGCAGGCCGAAATCGCCGAGCACCGTCGCAGGCTCGCGAAGCGCTACGTCGATTCGGCACGCTACACGCTCGAAGTCGATTTCCGCGAGTATTCGCGGCAGCTTCGCGCCGACATGGCCGCCGCGACTTCGACCCGGCCCTCGCCATCGACGGCAGCAGCGCGACCCGATTCAGGTGAGCATGAAGCGGCACTCACGCCGCGCGAAAGGAGACAGACACCATGAGCGAACTCGACCGGTTCCTGGCCGCACGCGACCTGCTGTTTGCGAAGCGCACCGACTACGAAGCCGCGATTGCCTCGTTCGAATGGCCGCGGCTCGAGAACTTCAACTGGGCGCTCGACTACTTCGATGCGATCGGGCGCGACAGCGATGCGCCGGCGCTGCACATCGTCGAGGAATCCGGCGAGGAGGCGAAGCTCAGCTATGCCGAGCTGTCGCGTCGGTCGAACCAGGTCGCGAACTTCTTCGCCGCGCGCGGGGCCACGAAGGGCGACCGCCTGCTGCTGATGCTCGGCAACGAGGTGCCGCTGTGGGAGACGATGCTCGCGGCGATCAAGCTCGGTCTCGTCGTGATTCCGGCGACCGGCTTGCTGTCGGCCGCCGACCTCGCCGACCGGCTGAAGCGCGGCAAGGTTCGGCACGTGCTGACCAATCCGGCCGGTGTCGCGAAGTTCGGCGAGTTGCCGGCGGCGGCCCTTGCCGGCATCACGCTCGTCGCCGCACCGCCGGTCGGGGCCGCAAACCCCACGAGCAAGCTGCCCGACGGCTGGGTCGACTATCGCGATTCCACGGCGATGCCCGACACCTTCGCGCAGATCGACGCCACCCGCGCGACCGACCCGCTGATCGAATATTTCACGTCCGGCACCACGGCGAAGCCGAAGCTGGTCCAGCACACGCAGCAGAGCTATCCGGTCGGCCACTTGTCGACGATGTACTGGCTCGGCCTGCAGCCCGGCGACGTGCACTGGACGATCAGCTCGCCGGGCTGGGCCAAGCACGCGTGGAGCTGCTTCTTCGCTCCGTTCAATGCGCAGGCCTGCGTATTCATCTACAACTACGCGCGCTTCGACGGTCCGGCCGTGCTCGACGTCCTCGTCAGGCATCGCGTCGCCACCCTGTGCGCGCCGCCGACCGTCTGGCGCATGCTGATCCAGGAAGACCTGAAGCGATGGCCCGTGACGCTGCGCGAGCTGATCTCCGCCGGCGAGCCGCTGAACCCCGAGGTCATCGAACGGGTGAAGGCAGCCTGGGGCATCGTCATCCGCGACGGTTACGGCCAAACCGAAACGACCGCGCAGATCGGCAATCCGCCCGGCGCGCCGGTCAAGGCCGGTTCGATGGGCAGGCCGCTGCCCGGCTACCCGATCGTGCTGCTCGACGCCGACGGCCGGCCCGCCGACGAGGGCGAGATCTGCATCGACCTGTCGCAACGGCCGCTGGCGCTGATGAACAGCTACGCCGATGACCCCGACAAGACCGCCGAAGTGATGCGCGGCGGCTACTACCACACCGGCGACGTCGGCCAGCGCGACGCCGACGGCTACATCACCTACGTCGGCCGCGACGACGACGTGTTCAAGGCCTCCGGTTACCGGATCAGTCCATTCGAGATCGAAAGCGTGCTGATCGAGCATCCGGCCGTCGCAGAAGCGGCCGTCGTGCCCTCGCCCGATCCGCTTCGCGGACTCGTGCCGAAGGCCTTCGTCGTCACGGCGCCGGGCCATGCGCCAGGGCGCGAGACCGCGGCCAGCATCTTCGCGTTCCTGCGCCAACGACTGGCCGGCTACAAGCTCGTGCGGCGGCTCGAATTCGGCGAGCTGCCGAAGACGATCTCCGGCAAGATCCGGCGCGTCGAGCTGCGTGGCCACGAGCACCAGCGCCCGCAATCGGGGCCGCGCAGCGCTGACGAGTACCTGGAAGAAGACTTTCGCTGAGGCCTGCGGCCTCGGCTGCGGCCGCGCCTCGGATGCAGATGCGCCTCGGCCTTCCGCTGTCGGTGAAATTTACAGTCGCCGACGATCCGCAGGTCTTCGCTCTCTGCTTCGTTGATTTTTTGACATATAAAGATGCAACAAGCGGACTTTTTACTCGAAAAGCGGAACGGGCCACTGACCCGCCTAGCTGCCGCGTGAAACGCGATCGGCGCGGAGCCAGCGCCTTACCGTTTCCCTGCTGATCGCATCCAGGCCGAACTCGTCGCGCACGGCCTGCTGCAGCTGCCCGATGCTTGGCGGCTGCCCGGTACGCGCGAACCTTTCGAAACGCCGCCGCACCCAGTCGGCGGCCTCCGGCGGAAATCGGGACGGCCTTCCGCTGCGCGAAGCTTCGCTCAAGACCACGCCAATACCGGAAAGGCGGCAGGTCGCTTCGATGCGCCAGACCGTGCTCCGGTTCAGGCCGAGCACCGCGGCGATCAGCGCATCGGGCACGCCATCGTCGAGCGCGGCGAGCACGTGCGCCCGCGTCACCTGCCTTGCCGAGCGATCGCCGGTGCGCCGGACCGATTCGACCGCTCGACGATCGCCGGCCGACAATCTGAACGGCGCACGAATCGTCGGCAAGGTCGTGCGTCTCGGAGCCATTCCCGTCTCCGTCTCCATCGACGTTGCAAATTATACGTGTCGGTCGATGTTATTCGGGAAACGGCTCGGGATTTGCATAGGGATTCGTGCTTAGTGCGATGAGGACTCGCACTGAATGCGAAGCAAACGGAACAGGACCGAAACATCCGATAACGGGAGGGGACTGAGCGGAATGCGGAAGACAATTGCAATCGCTCTCGCAAGCGCACTCGGCGCGATGGCTGCTCCGGCGGCCGCCGAAGTCATCAATCTCGGCACCAGCGGGCCGCTGCGTCACGCGGTCGAACTCCAGGCAGGCACCTGGCGGATCACACCGCTCGGCGCCGACAGTGCGCTCGGCACCGTTTACGACGGCTACAGCGTCTGGTCCAGCGAGTCCGGCTGCGACGCGCAAGGGTTGAACTGCACACAGGGCTGGCGCTGGGCGTACCGCCTGGTCGATGGCGAGGACAACCTCATTTCGGCCTTCCAGAGCGGGACCGATCTCGGAATCGGCAATACGCTGACCGCGGAACTCGCGCTCGATGCCGCACGAGCCGCGGGGCCGTTCACTTTCACGCTCGGCGAAGCGCAGACGCTGTATTTCACGTTCACGGATTCCAACTACTCGGACAATCGCGGCGGCGTTTCGTTCGATCTCAGTCTGGCTCCGACGGCCGTGCCGGTTCCGGCCACCGCCTTGCTGATGGGCCTGGGCCTGCTGGCCCTGAACCGACGCCTTCGGGCAAGGGCCTGATTCGCCGATCGGTGGCGCGCCGGGCAGCCGCAGCTCGCCAGGCTCGGCCGCGCGAGCAGAAAAAAATCGCGCGGCCGGCGGCGAACGCGGCCGGCTACGAACGAGCGCCGACCGCGAACGAGCGCGGCCCGGCTACGAGCGAGCGTGGCCCGGCTGGAACGAGCAAGACCTGGCGCCCCCCTGAGCGACCCGTGTTAGCGTAAGCCCTCGTTCGGCTTGCTGCGAGCCGGGCGCCGCTTCAGGAGGACCTCGTGCCGACCCTGCGCCCGCAACAATACGAATCCGGAACCGGCGAATCCGGAACCGGGACCGATTCGACGACCGAACCGCTGGCCGGCGAACTGATTGCCGGTCTGGCAGCGCCGGCGCCGTTCATCTCGCCGAAGTTCTTCTACGACCCGCTCGGATCGCGTCTCTTCTCGGCGATCACCGAACTCGACGAGTACTACCTGACCCGCACCGAGGCGGCGATCGTCGCGTCGAACCACGACGCGATCGCCGCCGCCGCGGGTGGACCCGGCTGCACGCTGATCGATCTCGGCGCCGGCGACTGCGAAAAGGCCTCGCGCCTGTTCGGCGCACTGCAGCCGCGCCAGTACGTCGCCGTCGACATCTCCGAGCAATTCCTTTCCGAGTCGCTGGCGAGGCTGGCCGAGCGCCATCCGTCGCTGCCGATGACCGCGATCGGCGCCGACTTTTCGCGCTCGCTGGCGCTGCCCGACAGCGTGTCGAGATCGCAGCGGCTGTTCTTCTACCCGGGTTCGTCGATCGGCAACTTCTCGCGCGGCGATGCGCTCGCGTTCCTGCGCCGATTGCGCGGACAGCTCGATTCCGGCGGCGGCTTGCTGATCGGCATCGACCTGGCCAAGGACAAGGCCACGCTGGAAGCCGCATACGACGACGCACTCGGCGTGACCGCCGCGTTCAACCTGAACGCGCTGCGCAACGCGAACCGGATCGCCGGCACCGACTTCGAGATCGCCGACTGGCGGCATCGTGCATTCTTCGACGACGCCGAAAGCCGCGTCGAAATCTACGTCGAGGCGCGGCGCCCGGTCGCCGTCCGCTGGCCCGGCGGCGGACGCAGCTTCGCAGAGGGCGAGCGCATCCATACCGAGAATTCCCACAAGTACCGGCTCGACGACTTCGACCGCATGCTGCGGGCGGCCGGCTTCTTCGTCCAGCAGAGCTGGACCGATCC
>JAAZBL010000138.1 GCA_012513825.1 Limnobacter sp.
ATCTCCAGGTTCACGACCATGATGATGCCCAGGTGCACCGGATCGATGCCGAGCTGCATCGCGATCGGAAACAGGATCGGCGCCAGGATCAGGATGATCCCGGTGGGCTCCATGAACATGCCGGCGACCAGCAGGATGATGTTCACCGCGATCAGGAACGACCACGGCGCCATCCCCCAGGCGAGGATCTGCTCGGCGATCGCCTGCGGAATCCGCTCGGTCGTCAGCACGTGCGCGAACAGCAGCGCGTTGGCGATGATGAACATCAGCATCACCGTGACCTTGGCCGCGTCGATCAGAACGTCGGGCACCTCGCGAAAACCGATGTCCCTGTAGACGAAGACGGCGACCAGGAACGCGTAGATCGCGGCCGCGGCAGCCGCTTCGGTCGGCGTGAACACGCCGCCGTAGATGCCGCCGAGGATGATGACGATCAGCAGCAGCCCCCAGATCGAATCGCGCCCGGCTTCGAGCACTTCGCGCAGCGAGGCGCGCGGCTGCCGCGGCAGGTTCTTCGCCCGCGCGAGCAGCCAGATCGCCGTCATCAGCATCAGGCCGAGCAGGATTCCCGGGATCACGCCGGCCATGAACAGCGCGCCGACCGAAGTCTCGGTCGCGGCGCCGTAGACGACCATGACGATCGACGGCGGGATCAGGATGCCGAGCGTGCCGGCGTTGCAGACGACGCCGGCAGCGAAGCCCTGCGGATAGCCGGCGCGTACCATGCCGGCGATGACGATCGAGCCGACGGCGACCACGGTCGCCGGCGACGAGCCCGACACCGCGGCGAACAGCATGCAGGCCATCACCGACGCGATCGCGAGACCGCCGCGCAGATGGCCGACGCAGGCGATCGCGAAACGGATCATCCGCTTGGCCACGCCGCCGGTCGTCATGAACGCACCGCCGAGGATGAAGAACGGGATCGCGAGCAGCGTGAAGTGCTCGGAGGTCTCGTAGATCTTCAGCGTCAGCGACGCGAGCGAGTCCTGGCCGAACAGCAGGATCGTCAGCAGCGACGACAGCCCGAGCGCGACCGCGACCGGTATGCCGATCGCCATGAAGACGAACAGCAGGATGAACAGGGCGGCTGTCGTCACCGGAGGTCTCCGTCTCGTTCTTCTTCGTCCTTGCGGGGCGGCGCGATTTCGGCCCCTTCGGCGCCGGCCTCGGCCTGCAGGCGCATCGCGTCTTCGACTTCGTCGCCGAACAGCCGCGCGCGCTGGCCCTTCAGCAGGCGGTACAGGATCTGCCCGAAGCGCCAGAACAGCAGTGCGAAGCCGATCGGAAGCACGAGCCGCGGCACCCACTGCGGAATCGGCATGTCCTGCGCGAGGATGCCGATCTCGTAGATGCGCGTGACGTAGATCCAGCTGCCGACGAACAGGATTCCGGCATAGAGAAGGCACAGCAGCGTGGCCACGATGGCGACCTTGCGCGCCGTGTTCGCCGACAGCGTGCGGACCAGCGCGTCGATGCCGATGTGCGCACCGACGTGGACACCGTAGGACATGCCCAGGAAGATCAGGCCGCCGAACAGGAAGGTCGTGAGTTCGAGCGCCCAGACGAAGCTGTAGTTGAACACGTAGCGCGCGATCACCTGCA